>DAMDNI010000111.1:0-6510 GCA_032083825.1 Bergeyella sp.
ATTATAAGCTTTCTTCCGATATTAAAGGCTCAGAGATGTTGTATTTTTCGGCAAATCCAAATGGTGAAGCCGAAACGGTAAGCATCCTTCTCAAGCCAAATCCGAGAATCCGTAAGAATAAAATGGATGTTGATTTTTCTGAGCTGGCAATCAAAGGCCGTGATTCCAAAGGAAATCTTGTGACCAAATATGCTGTCAAAAAAATTGATTTGAAAGAGGAGGGAGTTTCAACGCTGGCTCCGAGAAAAATCTGGTTTGACGAAACTGTCCGCCGCTTGAATGCCGATGGAAGAGGAACGCTGCTAGGAAATTTCAAAGGAGAGGATAAAATTTTGCTCATCAATGCAAATGGCGAAGCGAAATTGGTTTCTTTCGATTTGGGAAATCGTTTTGATGATGAATATCTTGTTCTTGAAAAATGGAAACCTGAACAGCCGATTACCTGTATTTATTATGACGGGGACAAAGGGATTTATTTTATCAAAAGATTCCTGTTGGAAAATCATGCAAATCCGCAGATTTTTATGCCTTCCGAACATCCGAAATCGTTCATCGAAAATGTAATTGTTTCCAATAATGCTTCTGCGGAAATTATTTTTGCAAAAGAAAAAGGAAAGGAAAAAGATCCGGAAACCATTCATATTGATGAATTTATCTCGGTAAAAGGGATCAAAGCTATCGGGAATCAGCTCACGAAAAACAAAGTAAAGACCATCAATATTACGATTCCTGATCCGGAAGAGGAAATTAACCCGGGATTTGATGAGGTGGAATCTACAGAAGGCCATATTTCTTTTATCGATCATGATGTAAAAGATGATGATATCCCGGACGAAGGCACAATCCCGAGCCTTTTCGATGAAGATAACTAAACAAAAATTCACGTGAGCACGCAAGAAGGCGTGTTCTGATTATAAAACAAAAAATGAATCCAGTATTACTAATCATTATAGCGGTAACAGCCGTAATCAGCTTTATAGGTTTTCAGAATCAGGAAGTTTTTGAAAAATATAAATTCAATATTTCAGCAATAAGATACAGGAAAGAATATATCAGACTGCTTTCCGCAGGTTTTCTGCATGCAGATGTGATGCATTTGGTTTTTAATATGCTGACGTTGTATTTTTTCAGTAATGCGGTGATTTATGGAGTTATCAGTAAACAAGGGCTTCCCATTATCGGCTTTGGAGTAGAAGGCTATCTAATCATTTATTTCGGGTCTGTCTTACTTGGGAATTTATTCTCATTATATTTATATAAGAACCAGGGATGGTATTCAGCAATTGGCGCAAGTGGGGGAGTTTCAGGGATACTTTTCGCTGCGGTGGCATTAGATCCGATAGGAATTTCGGTGAATTTTGTTCCGGGGTTTATCTTCGGTGCAATTTATTTCGGATATTCTGTATACAGTATGCTGAATCCGAGGATGAATGACAATACCGGACATGCAGCACATTTAGGCGGTGCCTTTCTGGGCTTGGTATATGCGGTGATTGCTAAGCCTGAAATAGCTTTTTCTAACTCGTTTTATTTAGGAATAATGGCTTTACCATTAATTTATTTAGCGTACGAAATTTTTGTGAGAAAAAGAATAGGATAAATATCATTCTTAAAAATTGAAAATTTAATTTGATATGCGTTCAATAAAATTTTTTTTTTGACTATTTTTGCTGTATAATTTCAAATAAGCATGAAGGAATTTTCTAAAGAAGTATACCTTAAATGGTATGAAGATATGACAATGTGGAGAAGGTTTGAAGACAAATGCCGTTCTCTTTACCTGAAACAGAAGATCAGAGGTTTTTTACATTTATATAATGGTCAGGAAGCAATTCCTGCAGGTTTTACACATGCTATGGATTTATCCAAGGACAGTATGATTACAGCATACAGATGCCACATACATCCGATGGCAATGGGCGTAGATCCTAAAAGAATCCTTGCAGAACTTTGCGGAAAAGCGACAGGAACATCAGGAGGAATGGGCGGTTCTATGCACATTTTTAGTAAAGAGCACCGTTTTTATGGAGGACATGGGATTGTAGGAGGACAGATTCCTTTAGGAGCAGGGATTGCTTTTGCCGATAAATATTTCGACAGAAAAGCGGTAAATATCTGTTTCTTTGGTGATGGCGCTGCAAGACAGGGTTCACTCCATGAAACTTTCAATATGGCAATGAACTGGAAGCTTCCTGTAGTTTTTGTAGTTGAAAATAACCAATATGCAATGGGAACTTCTGTAAAAAGGACAGCCAATCACGAAGATGTCTATAAATTAGGTCTCGGATACGAGATGCCTTGTCTTCCTGTTGATGCTATGGATCCTGAAAAAGTTGCGGAAGCTGCTTATGAAGCGATCGAAAGAGCAAGAAGAGGAGACGGGCCGACTTTCATCGAAGCAAGAACTTATCGTTACAGAGGACATTCAATGTCTGATGCCGAACCTTACAGAACAAAAGAAGAAGTAGCTTTGCGCAAAGAAGACGATCCGATCGAATTGGTGAAAAACAGGATTCTTGAAAACAAATGGGCTACTGAAGCCGAACTCGAAGAATTGGATAATAAATCAAGAGATTTTGTAGAAGAATGTGTAGATTTCATGGAGAATTCTCCATATCCTGATCCTTCCAAAATCTATGATTATGTGTATGCTCAGGAAAATTATCCTTTCTTAGACAAAGTAGAAAATAATTAATCAAAATTTATTTGAAACCTGAAGTTTGAATAAAGAATCTCAAATCTCAGATCTCAGATCTCAAATCTAGAAAATATTATGGCAGAAGTAATTTCAATGCCCCGTCTTTCGGACACTATGACGGAAGGTAAAGTTGCAAAATGGCACAAGAAAGTAGGAGACGCAGTAAAAGAAGGCGACATCCTCGCAGAAATCGAAACCGACAAAGCAGTTCAGGATTTTGAATCCGAATTGAACGGTACGCTTTTATATGTTGGTGTAGAAGAAGGAGGATCAGCAGCTGTAGATTCTGTTCTTGCGATCATTGGTAAAGAAGGAGAAGATATTTCTTCCCTTACCGGTGGAAATGCTGCAGGCAATGTGCCGGAAGAAAATAAAACTGAAAATAATGCTACCGCAGTTGAAACTTCTGAACCTGTAGAAAGCGTTTCTGCAGAAATTCCGGAAGGAGTGGAAGTGATCAATATGCCAAGGCTTTCTGATACAATGACAGAAGGTAAAGTGGCAAAATGGAATAAAAATGTAGGAGATACAGTAAAAGAAGGCGATATCATCGCAGAAATTGAAACCGATAAAGCCGTTCAGGATTTCGAATCCGAATTCAACGGAACGCTTCTTTATCAGGGAGTTTCTGAAGGCAATGCAGCAGCTGTAGACTCTATTCTTGCGATTATCGGTCCGGAAGGCACTGATATTTCTGCAGTTGTTTCCGGAGGTGGAAAACCAAAAGCAGCTTCTTCTGCACCGGCTTCCCAGCCAAAAGAAGAAAAAAAATCAGAATCCGCTCCAAAAACAGCAGCTTCTTCTACTGACAGAATAGCGATTTCTCCATTAGCCAGAAAAATGGCTGAAGATAAAGGAATTGATGTTTCATCACTTCAAGGTTCCGGAGAAAACGGCAGAATTGTTAAAAAAGATATTGAAAATTATACACCGACTGCAAAACCAGCGGCGAGCGAAGCGAAGCCAGCTCAGCCGGTTGTGAATTTTGTGGCAGGCGAAACTACGGAAACTCCAAATTCTCAAATGAGGAATATCATTGCGAAGCGTCTTTCCGAAAGCAAATTCACAGCTCCGCATTATATCTCACAGTTGAAATCAATATGGATAAAGCCATTGAAGCAAGAAAAGAAATCAACTCGCTTCCAGATACCAAAGTTTCATTCAATGATATGGTAATTAAAGCAGTTGCAATGGCTTTAAGAAAACATCCGCAAGTCAATTCTTCTTGGACTGCAGACAAAATTATCCACCACGGAAATATCAATGTCGGTGTTGCTGTAGCAGTTCCTGACGGATTGGTGGTTCCTGTGTTGAAGAATACAGATTTTATGAATTACAATCAGATTTCTGCAGCGGTAAAAGATATGGCTTCAAGAGCAAAAACAAAAGCATTGAAAGCCAATGAAATGGAAGGTTCTACATTCTCAGTCTCCAATCTTGGAATGTTCGGGATCGAAACGTTCACTTCCATTATCAACCAGCCGAATTCTGCTATCCTTTCCGTAGGAGCAATTATTGAAAAACCTGTAGTGAAAAACGGACAGATTGTAGTAGGAAATACCATGAAACTTTCCCTTGCTTGTGACCACAGAGTAATTGATGGCGCAACTGGAGCTCAGTTTCTTCAGACTTTAAGAACATATCTTGAGCAGCCACTGACATTATTGCTGTAAAAGATTTTTCTAAAATACTTTAAGGGAGCCCTTTCAAGATTTTAAATTTTTGAAAGGGTTTCTTTTTTGAAAAGAAAATTCATACTTTTGAAATTATGATCAGAGCGAAAAATATTCATAAATTTTACGGAAATCTCCAGGTGCTGAAAGGCGTTGATATTCATATAAAAGAAGGAGAAGTGGTTTCCATTGTAGGAGAATCGGGAGCAGGAAAATCAACTCTTTTGCAGATTTTAGGAACTTTGGACAAACCTTCGGATCCTGAATCTTACCACACAGAAATTGCCCTTAACGGGAAGTCTTTTCTCAATATGAAAGATAAAGAAATTTCCAGGTTCAGGAATCAGAATATTGGTTTCGTTTTTCAGTTTCACCAGCTTTTACCTGAATTTACAGCGTTGGAAAATGCTCTTCTTCCCACAAAGATTTCAAGAAGAAATGACAAAGAATCTCTGGAAAAAGCATATTCTCTTTTTGAGGATCTTAAAATTGCAGACCGCCTTCATCACAAACCCGGGCAGCTTTCCGGAGGTGAAGCACAAAGAGTTGCGGTTGCAAGGGCATTGATCAATTCTCCGAAAATTATTTTAGCAGATGAGCCAACCGGAAATCTGGATTCCAAGAATGCAGACGATCTTCATCAGTTGTTTTTTGACCTGAGAGACAAATACAATCAGACGTTTGTGATTGTGACACACAATTCGCATCTCGCTGAGATTACAGATCGCAAATTGATCATGAAAGACGGCTTAATTATTTAAGTACATGAAAAAAAAGTATTTTCTTTTTTTGTTTCTGGTAATGTTTTTTTCTGTTTTCGGACAAGATAAAGACATCTTGCTTCCTGCAACAAAAATTACAGAGCTTAAAACTTTTATCAAAGAAAAGCCATACAACCAGAATTTTGCTTTTTTTATTAATTTTAAAATAAGTTCGGGGAAATTCCGGTTTTTCATTTACGATTTGAAAAACAATAAAATCCTTGAAAAGGGAATCGTTTCGCACGGTTCAGGATCTGTTGTTAAAGGTTCGGAACAACTGAGATTCAGTAAAACAGAGAATTCTTATCAGTCATCCTTAGGAAAATACGAAATTGCAAACAGTTATGTAGGAAGTTTCGGGAAATCCTACCGGTTGAAAGGTTTAGATAAAACTAATGACAATGCGATGAAAAGAGCAATTGTCCTGCATTCGTTGGCTTGTGTTCCTGATGCGGAATCTCAAAATCCAGCATGTTTAAGCTTAGGTTGTCCCATGCTTTCGACAAATTTTTTTGCAAAAGCAGAAAAATATATTGATGCATCAAAATACCCGGTTATCCTTTACGCATTTTATTAATTTAAACCCTTACTTCCGATAATATGTCTATAAAATCCCTTGCAGAAGACGATAGGCCGAGAGAAAAATTTTTACTGAAAGGCAAAAATTCACTTTCGGATTCCGAACTTCTGGCTATCATTATGGGAAGCGGAAATCGTGATGAATCTGCTGTAGAATTGGCAAGAAAAATTCTGAATTCTGTAGGAAATAATTGGAACCATCTTTCGAAATTAACCATAAAGGACTTAATGAAATTTAACGGAATCGGCGAAGCAAAAGCCATTTCGATTGCTGCAGCATTGGAAATCGGATACCGCAGATCTGCTCAGGAAATTCCGGAACGCTCAAAGATTGAAAGTGCACGGGATGCTTTTAGGCTTCTAGCTCCACATCTTTCCGACTTGCAGACAGAAGAATTCTGGGCGTTATTTCTCAATCAGAATAATCAGGTTATTTATAAAACCGGGCTTACAAAGGGCGGAATCAGTGAATCAATTGTAGATGTCAGAGTTTTATACAAAACAGCTTTAGAGCATTTCTCTACTGCAATTATTGTTGCCCACAATCATCCTTCCGGAAACTTGAAACCGAGCAATGCAGACCTTTCCATTACCCGGAAAATAGAAGAAGCAGGAAAAATTTTGAATATAAAACTCCTCGATCATCTCATTATTACGCAGAGCGGATTTTTCAGTTTTGCAGAAGAAGGTTTATTATGATTAAAAGACTCCAATACAGCGAAATAGATTTTACAAAATACAACAATTGTCTGGAAAATTCTGTTCAGAGAAAATATTCTGCTACGAAAGAGTTTTTAGA
>DAMDNI010000111.1:6520-9238 GCA_032083825.1 Bergeyella sp.
AAAGATTACGAAGCGGTTATGCCGGTTGCTTACAGTAAAAAATTTAAGCTGAAATTCGTGCATAATCCCAAATTATGCCAGCAGTTAGGCATTTTTTCTGCAAAAGATTCGAAAGAACTGAATGATGCATTTTTTTCTTTTTTGAAAAAAAATTATCTCGTTCAGTATTATGGCTTTAACGATAAAAATGAATTTTCAAGTTCTCTGAAAAAACGTAAAAATTTTTTAATCAATCCTGATGAGTATGAAAAGGTATATCAAAAATATTCCCCGAAACGCAAGCGCAAAATACGTCAGGAGCCCGAAATAAAACAGAATTCCGAGATCAGGAAAAACCTTCGCCTTGATGAAGTCGAAAATTTTATTAAAGGAAATATGCGCGGAGCTGATAGCAGCCCGAATGATATTGCTGATTTTTTGAAAATTCTTCAGGATTTTTACGAGAAAAATCTACTCATTCTCAACGGATATTATTATCATGGGAGGCTGATTAATCTGATTGCTGTATATGAAGAAGAAAAAACACTGGCGCTCTTAGGAACGTACAACGATCATGAATATGTGAAAATCAGCGGAGCATCCGTATTGATTGATGAGATTTTAAAAGAGAAAATTAACGAAAAAATCTTTGATTTTGAAGGTGGTGATATTCCTAATATCGAAGAGTTTTTCAGAGGATTTCGTCCGGAGCAGCTTCCTTATCCAAGTTATAGGAATTCAAAAAAAGCAATCATCCGTAAACTTTTAAGATTAAATTTTCTTTAAAATGATGAGGGAAATCTTTTTCTTTCCTTCGAAAATTGTTAATAATCGCAAATAATTCTTTAATTTTGCGACCTCAAATTATGGAAAATCTGTCAGACTATCTTCCTTACGCAGTAGCGATTATCATTGCAATTCCTTTTCTGGTACTGTTCAGACAGTTTGTGTACACGTATATTTCCCTGAAAAAACAGGAGATGAAAGCGCTTGGCATCAAAGCAGGAAACGATTTGAGATTTCAGGCATTTGAAAGAATGACCTTGTTTCTGGAAAGAATAAAACCTTCAAGCCTTATCACACGTTTTGATAAAAATCTTGCCCCGCACGAATTTCTTTTTCTTACAGAGAAAAGCATTCAGGAAGAATTTGATTATAATACATCACTTCAGATTTACCTGAGCAGAGTCAACTGGCAGAATATTGTTTCCGGTAAAGAAAAGGTAATTAAGCTTCTTCACACCACTTACGAAGGTTTGGGCAGCAATGCAAATCTTGAAGATTTCAAGACTATTTTTATGATGAATTATATCAACGAAGGTGATTTTATTTCAGATAATATCGAAGAACTTAAAAAAGAAATACTAATTTTAAATTATAACTCTTAATAAATGATTCCTAATTTTAAAGCGCATCCTTGGCACGGGATTTCTACCGGAAAAGACGCGCCAAATGTCGTAAACGTATTCGTAGAAATCGTTCCTTCCGACACGATAAAATACGAAGTAGATAAAGAAACCGGATATCTGAAAGTAGACAGGCCTCAGAAATTTTCAAATATTATTCCGGCATTATACGGTTTTGTTCCTCAGACTTACTGTGATAACGAAGTGATGGAACTTGCTGTAGAAAGAGGAGCCAGAGATGTAACAATGGGAGATCATGACCCTCTTGATATTTGTGTGCTGAGTTCTCATAATATTCACTCTGGCGGAATGCTGATGGAAGCAATTCCGATCGGAGGTTTCAAAATGATCGATGGAGGTGAAGCTGATGATAAAATTGTTGCAGTAATGGTCGGAGATCATGCTTTTGGACATTTCAGAGATATTTCAGAACTTCCGGAAGCAGAAGTAAAAAGACTGATGCATTACTTCCTGACATACAAAAATCTTCCGGATGAACCTGCAAAATGCAGAATTCAGGAAGTTTACGGCGCAGAACATGCCAAAAAGGTAATTCTTGCTTCCAAGAATGATTATGCCAATAAATTCGGCGGATAATAAAGCTTCTCAGAATAAAGAATTAAAAGCAAATGAATATTTTTCATTTGCTTTTTTTATTGATAATCAGTACTTTAATAATTAAAGCGTATTGAATTGTTAAAATTTGTTTTGAAAATTAAAAATTTGTTAATAATTATTATATTTAGATAATCTTAAAAATCTCTAAACTATGAACTTATTTTTGTTAGTCCCTGTTTTTGGGATTATAGCACTGCTTTACACTTTTCTCCAAAGCAATTGGGTAAGCAGGCAAAATGCCGGAAACGAAAAAATGAAGGAAATCAGCGGGCATATTGCAGACGGAGCAATGGCATTCCTGAAAGCAGAATACAAAATCCTTGCATATTTCGTAGTTATAGTAGCAATTCTTCTTGCAGTAATGGGAATGAGCAATTCCAATTCACATTGGAGCATCGGGATAGCATTTGTTGTAGGAGCTATTTTTTCTGCACTTGCTGGTTTTATCGGGATGAAGATTGCTACCAAAGCCAATGTCAGAACAGCTGAAGCAGCAAAAAGCTCATTATCCAAAGCTTTGAAAGTATCTTTTACAGGAGGCTCCGTAATGGGAATGGGAGTTGCAGGATTGGCAGTATTAGGACTTGGAGCGTTGTATCTTATTATTAAACAGATTTTTGCTCCGGATGCTGCAGTAGATTCCCATGAAATGGAACGTACCATTGAAATTCTTACAGGATTTTCTTTAGGAGCAGAATCTATTGCACTTTTTGCC
>DAMDNI010000112.1:0-6313 GCA_032083825.1 Bergeyella sp.
TTAATAAAGTATACGGAGAAGGAAATATCAAATCTGAAGAAGAACTTAAAGAAAAAGTAAAATCAGAATTGGACGAATATTTCCAGCAAAATGCGGATGTTCACTTTGTAAACAAAGTTTTGGAACAGATTACGGAAAAAGAAGAAGTGAAGCTTCCTGAAACTTTCCTTACAAAATGGTTGGTTTTCTCTAACCAGAATATCCAGACTGAAGAGCAGGCAAAAGAAATTCTTGAAGCCGAAAAAAATCAATTGAAATATCAGATCATCGAAGGAAAACTGATGAATGATAACGAAATCCAGCTTGATTATGCTGATGTTCTGGCTCAGGCAGAACAGTTGGTGAGAAATCAATTGGCAATGTATGGAATTCACCATTTATCAGATGAAGAAGTTCAGAAATACGCAGTTGAAATGCTGAAAGACCAAGAGCAAGTAAGACAAATTTCGTCTGAAGTTGCCATGGCAAAACTAAAAGACGTTATCTTAGAAAAAGCGACTAAAAAAGAAACCAAAATTTCTCACGACGAATTTTTGGAAGAATTGAAAAAGTAACTTTTTACAAAGTTATAAATTGAATCTGCTGAAAACTTCAGCAGATTTTTTTATTTTTTTTCGGCGGGCTTTGCCCGCCGAAAAAAAATCTTTATAAAACACTAGTTCCGCGCGCCGAAGGCGCGCGGAACTAGTGTTTTTTTATAATCATTCAGTAATTATTTCCCGAATTCTTTCTTCCATTCATCAGCAGCTTCGGAGAGTACTTCATAAAAATCTTCACCATATTTTCTGATCAATGGTGTTTTCAGGAATTTGTAAACCGGGACTTGCAGCTCTTTTCCTAAAGTACACGCATCATTACAGATTGGCCATTCATGATAATTAAGAGCAGTAAAAGTTCTGTATTCTGTTACTCGGATTGGATAAAGATGACACGAAATAGGTTTTTGCCAGTCAATTGCACCATCTTCATACGCTTTTTCGATTCCGCATTTGGTGATTCCTTTTTCATCAAAAGTTACATATACACATTCGCGGTTTTCTACCATTGGAGTTACAAAATCTCCGTCCATAGGATCGGTCGTCCATGTTCCCTGTTTTTCAATGGCTTTTATTCCGTCTTCGGTAAGATAAGATTTGAATTTTGGATAAAGACGGTCGAGAATTTCGGTTTCATTTTTATCCAAAGGAGCTCCAACGTCACCTTCAACACAGCAGGCGCCTTTACATTTGGTAAGGTTGCATACAAATTCTTCAGAAAAAATATCTTCGGAAATAAGTTTGTCATCTATCTGAATCATGCTCCAAAATTAACGAATAAATTAAAGTAATTAAAAATTTTATAAAGGATAAGAGAAAAAATGCAGATCCAAAGATAAAGTTCCTGCATCCAGTATTTTGAAATAAAGCGAAGCATTCTGCTGATAATAATTGTCGCAGGAAAAGCCATCAATAAAAGATATTCGTAATTTTTCCCCATATAAAAACAAATGGTTATCATTTGAGATAAAGAAAATACCAGCAGAAAAGAATATTTGTACCTGCTTCTCGGGCTTTTTTTGTTGAAATTTCTGAAATGATCAAACACCGCATACACAAGCATTAACGCAATCGGGCTAAGGAAATAAAGCGGATAAAAATCAGTCATCGGTTTGAGATCTACAACAGGCAAATAGTCAGAATTCCAGCTGTTCATATCCAGAAAATAAGCTACGCTGAAATAAGCAATTCCTATCAGAAGCATTCCGTAGAACAGTCGGAATATATTTAGCCCCACACGTTCTGCAGTACTGATAATGTGGAGAATTACAAAAAATATAAGCGGATACGTAGTAGGAAGAAAGATGAAATTAACAGCAAGAATAGATCCTACCAAAAGATAAGAGCTGTTTTTAGAAGAATTATCCTGATCGGTCAGCAAAAGCAAAATAAAGGAATTCGTAAGCAGAGAAACCGCAATGCCGATATCCAGGTATCCAGGGTAAAGCCCAAATACCATAAACGTATAAAGAAATAGCGGAAGATGTGTTTGATAAGTCAGGTCAACATTATGGAAGAGAAAATATCCCAAAGCGATTCCTGCAAATGTAATCACTGCAGAAATTAAACTTAAGGTGTTGAAATTGAATATATTAAAAGAAATTACAATAAGCAGAAGAAAGCCTAAATATACCGGAATCGAAAAAATATTGCTTTCTTTTGAAAGTAATTTAAACATTTTTTATAAATTTGTGCAAAGTTAATTTAAAAAAGGAAAATAATGACGGGTTTTTGGCTGTTCTTAAGTGATGTTTTCAAATGGTCTTTCGGATTCTATGATTTATTTGGAAATGTGCTGAACTGGATTTTGTTCATCGTGTCTTCTGCGCTGTTTACTTATTGGTGCTATATGCTGGTATCAAAATTAGGAGGTGATAAAGACAAAGAATACTATTCTCCAACCGAAGGAAAACATCCGTATTATGATCCGAAAATTTATAAAAAGGAAGGTTAATAATTGATATTTATATAAAATAAAACCCTGAATACAATTTTCAGGGTTTTATTTTTTTATTAATGAACCGGAATTACCAAAACCGGAACGTTTGATCTTCGGGTAATCTCTTTGGTAAGGCTTCCTACAAAAACATCATACATTCCGCTTCTTCCATGGGATCCGAGCAAAATATAGGAGGCTTTTTTCTGCTCAGCATATTCCAAAATAATATCTCCGGCAACACCTTGTTTCAGCAGATGTTCACAGTCAATTCCGTGAGCAAGAATTCTTTGATGAAGATTATTGAGCTGCACCAATTCCTGGCGGATTTCATTTTGTTCCACCTCCGGAAAATACTGAAATCCCATATCTCCAATGGCAAATCCTATATCGGCAGGCGCAACGTGGATCAGGCAGATTCTGCCATTAATTTCTTTTGCAAATTTTACTGCTGCATCAATTAACGTATCTGTAGAATCTCCAAAATCTACAGGAAGAACTATGTTTAGCATGATTTCTGATTTTTTGGTTTCTTTAAAGTTACAAAAATTAAAGGAAATGTATTTTAAGACCTTTATGATTTTTTACATAATTCTGATATCGAATACCTTTTCGCTCTCAAGATAGCCTTCAAGAATATCGTTTTCATTTATTTTTCCTACGCCTTGCGGAGTTCCCGTGAAAACCAGATCGCCCACTCTCAAAGTGAAATATTGTGAAACGAAAGCAATAATATCATCAAATCCGAACATCATATTTTCCGTAAAGCCATTCTGTACTTTTTCTCCGTTTTTGATCAGCGAAAAATTCAGGTTTTTAAGATCGAAATTATTTTTATTAAAAAAAGAACTTATCACTGCAGAACCGTCAAACCCTTTCGCAAGTTCCCACGGCAAACCTTTTGATTTCAGCTCGTTTTGAAGATCTCGCGCTGTGAAATCAAGACCAAGAGCAATCTCCTCATAATGTTTACAGGCATTTTCTTTCTGAATGTACTTTCCGCCTTTCGATATTTTCAGAACAACTTCGGTTTCGTAATGTACATCATTGGAAAATTCGGGAAGATAAAAATCGTTTCCCTTCAAAACAGCTGTATCAGGTTTCATGAAAATAACCGGTTTTTCCGGAATTTCGTTTCCCAGCTCTTTTGCGTGCTCGCTGTAATTTCTTCCTATGCAGATAATTTTCATAATCAATTTACCAGTTTATCAATGTATAATAATGAAAAATCATTAATTATAATATTGATGAATTATTACATTTTTTAAAATCGTGATCTTAGTTGTATTGCAGTCAGAACTTTTTTAGTATACAAAGGAAAATCCGCATTCTGAATCCATCCATAATATCCCAGGTCTTTCTGGAAAACATCTTTGACCTTTTGCCCTTTATATTTTCCGAAAGCAAAAATTTCATGATTATTTTCATCAAAATGTATCATTCCAGCCAAATCCGCAAACTTGTTGTGTGAAGAAAATTCGCTCAACCCGGCGATTTCTTTAGGCAGGTCTTCATAATGTCCAACCTGTGCATCAAGAACTTCAAACGTGGCGAGAACATCAGCTTCTGCAGAATGGGCATTTTCTAAAGTTTTTCCACAATAAAAATTGTAGGCTGCGCTGAGATTTCTGGGTTCTCTTTTATGATAAATGGTTTGCGCGTCTACCAATTTGAATTTATTTAAATCGAAATCATAACCGGCGCGCAGCAATTCTTCAGCCAAAAGCGGAACATCAAAACGATTGGAATTGAAGCCTCCCAAATCACTCCCGGAAATCATATCTACAATTTTTGCGGCAATTTCTTTAAAAACAGGTGCGTCTTTCACATCTTCATCAGAGATTCCGTGGATTTCTGTGCATTCTTTAGGAATGGATATTTCAGGATTTACCAGCCATGTTTTGCTTTCACGGGAAGCATCAGGATTTACTTTTAAAATACAGATTTCTACAATTCTGTCTTTCCCGACGTTGGTTCCTGTGGTTTCAAGATCGAAGATGCAGAGCGGTTTATGAAGTTTAAGATTCATTTTAGGGAATTATAATTATTGTACAGAAGCGATTTTTAATTTAATTGTCTTTGAAATAGTAACGAAATCAGGATATAATAAATAATAAGCAAAGGTATTCCTGTTAACTGAAATACTGCTAAAATCAGAATTCCGCCTATCAGTAGTGCAATTTTAGGGTAATTATCCTGAATTTTCATGGATTTGAATTTCATGGCAATCATTTTAATTGGACTGATAAGAAGCCATGACGACAAAATGGTGATGAGTAAATATATTTCCGGAGGAAAAGAAATAACCATAGCTAAACTTCCGAACTGGTTACCGGAATCGCCAATTGTAATCCCATTTTGATAAACATAAAAAAGTCCAAAAATTAAGATAGTATTTGCCGGAGTATTCAATCCTTTAAAATAAAATTTCTGCTCTTCATCAATGTTGAAAATCGCCAGCCGAAGACACGAAAAGATAGTAATAAAAATCCCCAAATATTTCAATTCGAACGGAAGATAAAATCCTAAAAGATTACTTCCGAAAGGTTCTAACGCTTTATACATGGTAAGCCCGGGAATCAATCCGAAGCTGATCATATCTGCAAGTGAATCGAGCTGGATGCCCAAATCTGAATTGGATTTCAGGGCACGCGCAACAAATCCGTCAAAAAAATCTAAAACAAGGGAAATTATGATACACAAAGCGGTAATCTGGTAATTCCCGGAAATTAAATGAATTGCGCCAATACAGCCGGAGAAAAGGTTTCCAAGCGTGAGTGCATTTGCAAAATTGTTCCTGATGAAGTTCATATCAGCAAAAATACGGCAAAATATTTCTTCTTAAATCGTGATATGAATTTAATCTGAATTTAATGTAAATTTGCAGCTATGAATTTTTTCCGGGAATTTAGAAAAAGAGAACTTTTTGTACTGGTTTACAGGATTTTTCTCATTTACTTTTTTTACCAGATCACGCGTTTTCTGTTCTGGTTTTTTAATAAAGATTTAATCAAAATCGATGGTGTTGCAGATTATATCAGGCTCTCGTATTACGGGATTGCATTTGATACGACAGGAATTCTGTATGTCAATTCGCTTTTTATTTTCCTGAGTCTTGTTCCTATTATAATTAATACAAGCAAAGGATATCAGAAGTTTCTGATGTGGTTGTATTTTATCACAAACGGAATTGCACTTACCATGAATTTCGGAGATTTTATTTATTTCCGATTTTCCCAGGCAAGGCTGACGTCTGCTGCTTTACAGGTTGCGCAGCATGAAACTAATCTGGGAAGGATTTTCCTGATTTCGCTCTGGCAGAATCCATTGGTATTAATATTTTTCATACTGATGTTGGCAAGCTGGGTTTTCTTGTACAAAAAAATCAGGATTCCTGTGAACAGGCCTAAAAAACTGATCCCGTATTTTATTTATTCAATTTTGGTTTTGTGCGGGGTTGCAACGCTTATTGTAGGAGGAATCCGCGGAGATTTCAAACATAGTACAAGGCCTATTAATCTTGTGGATGCCAACAGGCATGTTAAAAATCCTGCGCAGGCAAATGTGGTGCTGAACAGTACATTTTCTTTTTTCAGGACAATTGGGAAAACCGCTTTCAGACAAGTACATTTTGTAGACGAAAAATTTATCGAACAGGAGATTCATCCTTATAAAATCTATCAAAGGGAAGTAACCAGCCGTCCCAATATCGTGATTTTTATTGTAGAATCTTTTGGACGGGAATATTCAGGTGCTTTCAATAAAGATAAAAATATTAAAGACTACGTTTCTTATACTCCGTTTATTGACAGCTTAGCCAGCGAAAGCCTTATTTTTCCTA
>DAMDNI010000112.1:6323-8001 GCA_032083825.1 Bergeyella sp.
TTTGGCAGGAATTCCGAGTCTTACGGATGCCTTTACCAGTTCACCATATTCTAACCAAAAAATACAGTCAATCGTTTCGGTTTGTAATGATATGGGATATGATACTTCTTTTTATCATGGTGCTCCTAACGGTTCAATGGGATTTCTCGGATTTGGGAATATTCTCGGTTTCAAACATTATTTCGGAATGACTGAATTTAATCACGACGAAGATTTCGATGGGATGTGGGCGATATGGGATGAGCCATTTTTGCAATATTTTGCAAAGAATACAGGGAAAACGCAGCCTTTTATGACCACTGTTTTTACAGCTTCATCACATCATCCATATAAAATTCCTGAGAAGTATAAAGGCAAATTCAAAAAAGGGAAGATTGATATGCATGAGCCGATTGAATATACCGATTTTGCGATTAAGAAATATTTTGAAACCGCTAAAAAGCAGCCTTGGTTTCATAACACCATTTTTGTTTTTACCGGAGATCACACCAATCATTCTTATTATCCGGAGTACGAGAAAGCAATGAACCGCTTTGCTGTCCCGTTGATTTTTTATTCTCCAAATCTGGACTATCATCTCAAAGGTGTAAACCCCGAGTTTGCACAGCAGATAGATATTTATCCTACACTTGCAGACCTTATCGGATATAATAAAAGAATTAGAAGCTGGGGAAAAAGCCTTTTGAGCGATCAAAACTACAATTCTATCATTGTTAATTCCGATAGTGTAGTTGAGAATTTTATTATCGGAAATTATATTTATCGTTTTGATGGAAAAGAAGTCATCGGTGTTTTTGACAAAACCGATTTGAACCTTGAAAATAACTTATTAAACAAGAATAAAAATCCTGAAATCGAAAAAGGGAAAATGCTGGCAAAAGCATGGTATCAGGATTATATGAACAGGGTGATTACCCGCAAGCTTAAGTAAAGTGTTTAAGGTTCGAAATTTTTGGTATGCCCTTTGTAAATTATGATAAGAATAATAAAAAATTTTGCGTTTAACTTTTTTTGATTATTTTTATCGATACTAAAAATTAAAAAATTTGACAATGAAAAGAATATTTTTTGCCTTTATGGCTATTTTTTTGAGCTCGTTTTCTTTCGCACAAATTGAGGGAAAATGGAAGACCATAGATGATGAAACCGGAAAAGAGAAATCGATTGTGGAAATCTTTAAAAAATCCGATGGAAAATACTACGGAAAGATAGTGCAGCTTTTATTGAAACCTGAAAATAACAACTGCGTAAAATGTAAAGACGACCGTAAAAACAAACCTTTAATCGGTCTTGAAATTATCAGAGGGCTGAAAAAAGACGGGAATGAGTTCGGTGGCGGAACGATTACAAATCCTAAAGACGGCAAAAGCTACAATACAGAATTGGTAAGAGAAGGATCTATTTTGAAAGTAAAAGCTCTTATCATGGGTATTGCGGTAAAAACACAGACCTGGCACAAGGTAGACTGATTTATATCATAACAATAATTGCAGACACCTCGGTTTTATTGAGGTGTTTTTTTATGCAGTTCACACAAAAATTTATACTTTTGTACTCTAAATTTTTCAAAGACTATGGCAGAATATACTTTTCGTGAAGTGATTGCGCAGGCAATGAGCGAAGAAATGCGCAAAGACGAATCCATATATTTAATGGGCGAGGAAGTCGCAGAATACAA
>DAMDNI010000112.1:8011-9091 GCA_032083825.1 Bergeyella sp.
ACAACGGAGCTTACAAAGCATCAAAAGGAATGCTGGCTGAGTTCGGAGCAAAAAGAATCATTGATACACCAATTGCAGAACTTGGATTCACCGGGATTTCTGTAGGGGCTGCAATGAACGGAAACCGTCCGATTGTTGAGTTCATGACTTTTAACTTTTCATTGGTAGGAATTGACCAGATTATTAATAATGCTGCGAAAATCCGCCAAATGAGCGGAGGACAATGGAACTGTCCGATCGTTTTCCGTGGTCCTACTGCTTCTGCAGGACAATTAGGTGCAACGCACTCTCAGGCTTTCGAAAGCTGGTATGCCAACTGCCCGGGTCTTAAAGTTGTGGTACCTTCCAATCCGTACGATGCAAAAGGGCTTTTAAAAACTGCAATCCAGGATAATGATCCTGTGATTTTCATGGAATCCGAGCAAATGTATGGTGATAAAATGGAAATTCCTGAAGAAGAATATTATATCCCAATCGGAAAAGCAGACATCAAAAAAGAAGGAAAAGATGTAACCCTTGTTTCTTTCGGAAAGATTATGAAGCTTGCCATTCAAGCTGCAGAAGACCTGGAAAAAGAAGGCATCTCTGTTGAAGTGATTGATCTCAGAACAGTTCGTCCGCTGGATTTTGATACAGTTTTAGCTTCCGTAAAGAAAACAAACAGATTAGTTGTTTTGGAAGAAGCTTGGCCTTTCGGATCTGTTGCTTCAGAAATTACTTATATGGTACAGCAGAAAGCTTTTGATTATCTTGATGCACCGGTGAAGAGAATTACCACTCCTGATGCACCTGCACCATATTCCGCAGCATTATTTGCAGAATGGTTCCCAAAATTGGAGACCGTAAAAGCAGAAATCAAAAAAGCATTGTATATCAAAGCGTAAGCATATTTACATCAATATAAAGAGACGTGATTTTTTCACGTCTCTTTTTTGTTTTAAATTGAAAATCATGATATTAAATATTATCCAAATTTGTTTGAGATATGTAAAATAAATCTAAATTTGCCGAAATAATTTTTATAGAAATGTCACAGGATTCAGGTCAGCATTTTGATGTAAAAAAGCTTTCTTTTTTGGG
>DAMDNI010000113.1:0-5506 GCA_032083825.1 Bergeyella sp.
GTCGATCAGAATCTGCCCTTTGTCGCTGAGCAAAGAATACAGTTTTTCAAGGTAAAGATCTATCTTCGAAAGGCTTTCAAAAATTCCGGTTCCGTTCATCAGCAGCAAAATTGTGTCAAAAGTTTCACCTGAAAAATCAAGAATGTTTTCGCAGACTGCATTCCTGATTCCTCTTAATCTGCAGATTTCAATTGATTTTGGCGAAATATCCAATGCCAGAACATCCAGATTTCTGTCATTCTGAAGGTATAAAGAATGAGAACCGGCTCCGGCTCCGATATCCAGAACATTTCCTGAAGATTCTTTCAAAGCTTTCTGTTCGATTTTGTTCATCTCTTCAAAGCTCCTGAAAAGATAATCCACAGGCAGCTCGTCAAGTTCTGAAATCGAAGTTTCTGTCTGCAAATCCTGAGAATCTTCGTCATGATAATAATCCCAGATTGCTTTTCCCATTAAATCTTTCATAGAATTTTTTGAATGGTAAAGATATAAGTTTACATTCATAATCAGAAATCACTTCTCTCCTAGCCCCGATTGCAGTGGAAATCCTTTTGTTTTTCCTGAAAAAACAAAAGATTGCAACGAAAAGCGGGAAAAAGCTCCTCAAAAAACAATCATCATAGCTTTACAATCTTTTTTAAACATAAACACATTCAAATCAGGCATTTATAAGAAACACATAACAAAAAGAATGTTTACTTTTTTAAGATTTCAAAATTTTATTAATTTAGTACTGCTTTATTTGCTGAAAAATTATGAGAAAAATAGATTTGCTTTTCGCTGAATATTCGGAAAGCCACCGAAATTTTACCAACAAAGTGATTCACTGGATTTGCGTTCCGCTGATCTTCTGGACGATTTTGGGTTTCATCTCATATATTCCGACACCGAATATTTATCTTAAATATTTCGGCTACTTGAGTATTGCAAGTGCTATTGCCCTGATTTTGGTATCTATTTTTTATTTCCGTTTGTCGTGGAGAATTGCCTTTATTATGGTTTTTGTAATGCTTCTTATGGAGCATTTTGTATCGCTGGCTAATGTTACTTTAGGAAGAAAATCATGGATTCTTTTTCTTTCAGTTTTTGTAATTACTTGGATTTTACAATTTGTCGGACACAAAATCGAGGGGAAAAAACCGAGTTTTCTTAAAGACATCCAGTTCCTTTTGATCGGGCCGATTTGGCTTCTGCATTTCATCATGAAAAAGCTTGGAATCAGGTACTAAAATTCTCATCTTTTCCTTTATCAATCGTTTGCTTCCTTTACCTTTGTCAAATGTACAAAAGCTATATTTTTCTTATCCTGGCTATTGTTTTTGAAATTATCGCCACTACTTTTCTGAAAAAATCGGAAGAGTTTTCAAAGCTATTTCCATCTATTATTACAATTTTAGGATATTCTGCGGCATTTTATTTTTTAAGCCTTACACTTCGTCAGATTCCTGTAGGAATTACCTACGCAATCTGGTCCGGAGTTGGGATTATATTCATCACCATTATCGGGATTGTGGCTTTTAAACAAGTTCCTGATTTGCCTGCTATCATTGGGATTATCCTGATTGTGATTGGTGTAATCATAATCAACCTGTTCTCGAAAATGGGCACTCATTGATTTTACAAAAAAACCTGACAAAATCTGCCAGGTTCAAACCCTTCCGTTATATGGAATTTACGGAGCAGGATATTTTTAATTCAATGAATATCTTATTGTAATTCCGTATGTGCGCGGATCTCCGAGAACAGCAGCATAATGTCCTGCATTCCCTGCACCTGGAAGAAGCTGCTCAAAATAATCTTTGTTAAACAAATTTCTCACCCAGAAAAAAGTACTGAATCCTTCCTTTATCCTGAAGCCAACTCTGGCATTAAATAATGCATATCCCGGAACATTCAGAAATGCTGACGGAGTTGCATTAGAAGAAAATTCGGAACGATAATAAGAATCAACCGCAAAAAAATAATTCCCTCTGAAATCAAATAGTTTTCCTCTCATGGTAATTTCTGCTCCTGTTGAGCCTGCCCATTTTGAAATTCCCGGCAGAACTCCTCCGGAAATATCCACAAATGTAGGGCCTCCCGTATTTTCCAAAGCTGGCGGCGCATTGGTGAATTTTTTATAAATCCCATCCGTATAAGCCAGATTGGTGTACAAATAAATGTTGCTTTTTGCGTAGCTGATATCAGTTTCCACACCTCTTACTCTTACGCGTTCTGCATTCGCCAGATATCCGCGGTTTATTGAAAGATCAGCTGCCTGAACCTGAGCCTGATAATCTTTGATATCCGAATTATACAAAGTAAGATTAAAGTAAAATCCTGAAAACGGGCTCATTTTCAAACCTAATTCATAATGGAGCGTACGTTCAGGTTTTATTACTGCCAATTCTGTCATTGCATTTCCTGAAGCATCAGTCGGTAATCCTCCTAGATTAAGGCCAACCGGTTTGAATCCTGTGGAAATCGTTGCAAACAAATTATATTTTCTTGCCGGTTTGTACGCAAATGTAAACTGTCCGGAAAAATTAGTATCATCAATATCCGCATTAAATTGCTGATTAGAGTACACCGAATTTTTAATTTTAATTAAACTCGCATCATCTGTCTGCAGGCCTCCGTAAGTAATTCTTTTAAAATCAATTTCCTTTTTATCATAATTGATTCTGACACCGGGTAGTATGCTGAAAAAATCTGCAAATTTCCATTCTGCCTGTCCGAAAACTGCTCCGCTGAAAGAATCTAAACTTGGATAAGTTTTGACACCATATCCGTCTAATAAACCTGGTGTACTCCAATCTGCTGCATTGGTAGTATTTTGCGAAAACCGCCATTGGTCTTTTCCTGCCTCTTCAATTTGCCCGTCTTTTCCGGCTCTTAATCTTTGAGAAATAGCAAAAATTCCGAAAACTCCACTTACCTTTTCTGATAAATCACCTGCCCATCTTACTTCCTGAGACCATTGATGGTGTTTGCTCGGGGCTTCTGATTTGGCCAGAGCTGCTAATCCTAGGAAGTCGCGGTCATTGGAAGGATTCCAATCCCAAAATCTCCATGCAGTTGTTGAAGTCAGTTTTCCATTTCCTAATTTAATGTCTGCATTCAGGGAAATTCCTCCTAAATCCTGATTCGATCTCCACGGAGTATCAGTATCTGTCACTCTGTCAAAAGGGCTGTTATAAGGAATTGTGTATCCCAAATCTGCAATGATTGCTGAAAATTGCCTGTAATCTGCCCTTTTTGTTTTCACAACTCCGGCAATTACTTGTGCATAACCTTGCGGACGCTGCCGGTTGTAATCAGCTGCAAAATTAATTTCTACATTTTCATTGGGTTTATACAAAAGCTGTCCGCGCATTCCTAAATTGTTAAGATCATTAAGTTTCTGCCCGGTTTTTATATTGGTAATAGTACCGTCTCTCTGCGTTCCGGAGAATGAAAATCTTGTTGCAAACTTATTACTTATCGGGCCTGTAACCGATGCTTTTGCCTGAAGAAATCCCAGGTTTCCAAAGCTTGTTTCTGCCTGAAGCCCGGTTTTGAAGGAAGGCTTTTTGGTAATGATATTAAAAGCGCCTGCTGTGGTATTTTTCCCGAATAAAGTTCCTTGCGGGCCGCGTAAAACTTCAATTCTTTCAATATCAATAAAATCCAATGTTGCAGCTGCAGGTCTTGCATAAAAAATACCATCGACGTAAAAACCAACTCCCGGATCTATTCCGTCATTGGTAAGGCCAAATGTGGTTCCCAATCCCCGAATGCTCACCGCTGTATTTCTAGGATTTGAGGAATAAAGCTGAACGGAGGGAACAAGCTCTTTTAATCTATTGACGTTAAAAGCACCGTTTTCATCGGCTCTTTTCCCTGAAATCACATTGATGGGAATGGGAACTTCGAGCGCGGTTTCTTCTCTTCTTCTTGCTGTAATGGTAATTTCACTGATGTCATTATTCTGAAGGTTGAGCTCAACGACAATATTTTCGTCATAATTGTTTACAGTGTATATTTCTTTCTCGTAGCCGGATTTATGAATATTTAATTCCAAAGGAAAAGAACCGCTATAAGAAAAACTGAACCGCCCTTCATCATTGGTAAAAATAGCACTTCCGATATCTTTGGCAGTAATTTTCGTTTCTTTTAAAGGAAGTTTGCTGTCTGCATCAATGACAATACCGCCGATTTTTTGAGAATAAAGATTTTGAATAATACATAAAAAAATAAATACCAGGAGATGTTTCCGCAAATAGTCGTTGTTCTTCATTGATCTTTCATTTAGAATAAATCCCGCTAATTGATATTGCGGAATTTTTCAGCAAATTTATAATATCCTACTAAATTAATAGACTATTTTTTGGAAATATTTTATCGCCAGCATACATTTTATTTGAATATCACTGATCTATGGATAAAAAATACTTTTTAAAATGTAATCGCAAAAATCAGGGATTCAGAATTAGCAGGAATTTCAAAAAAAGAAAGGAGCTTTATTTAATAATAAATTTTCCCATTCTCAATTTTTACGATTCTGAGTTTTTCCATTTTCTTTACGACTCGTATTACTGTTTCTATCCGAAGCCCGGTTAAAGAAGCGAGCTGCTGGCGTGTAAAAGGAATCTGATAAGAATATTGCTGAGATTTTTTATGAAAGATTTTAAGGCAATCCATCACCTGTTTTACTTTTCCAAGAGGATCTCTTATCGAAAGACTGTTGAGCATTCTGTAACGGAAATACATTCTTTCCGCAGTATAACAGTAAAGATTAAAGAGCGAATCCGGGTTGTTTTTCACCAATTCGATAAACTTCATTTTTGGAATCCTGATAATCTCACTATCTTCCATTGCGACTGCATTCAGAGGATAATTCATATCCGAAAAGAGAAAAGTTTCACCGAAACAATGCCCGGAAAAAGGAACACTCTGGATGAATTCTTTGCCGTCTTCATGATAATTATTCAGCTTCACCGTTCCTCTTACAATCTGATAGTAGTAATTAGGCTGGCTTCCTTCTTCAAAAATTATTTCGTTCATTTTATAATCCAGCATTTCTGCTCCGTTGGAAAACAGTAAAGCCTCATCAATCACCATACTTTGAACATTATCAGTCTTAATGTAAATATTAAATAAATGGAAGCCGGGACGAAATTTAATTTTGTTGATTAATCTCCTGTATTGCCGACTAACAGGGAGATCAAAAATAGACAAAGAAGGATTCACAATTTTATGACTGCAATCATAAGATGCATTATTTTATTAATTTTAAATGTATATCTTCATTTTTAACATATTTATTTCAAAATGAACTATTTATGAATAAATTATTTTCAAAAAAAATTATGCTTCGGAAATCCGGAGCATAATTAAAGATTTTAAAGTAATATCGTTTTAAAAAGTAACGTCTAAGGTAATTTCTTTCCCGTCCCTTTTTACGGTCACAGGATGCGTTTCGCCAGCATTTACTTTAGAAAGGCATTCCATATAAGTATATACTTCCTTGACTTCGCATTTACCT
>DAMDNI010000113.1:5516-6519 GCA_032083825.1 Bergeyella sp.
ACCTATTTTTGTAAGTACATCTCCGGATTGGATTCCGGCTTTTCCGGCTGGTCTTCCTTCCTGAACGCCGTCAATCACCATTCCGTCTTTTGTATCGGCATAACTCGGCATAATTCCTAAAGTTACTTTGTATTTTGGAACAGATTTGCTTTGCTGAACTTTTGTTTTTGTGAAAGGTATTGTTTTTTCTTCAGCCAATGCATTTGCAATATTGAAAACATAATTTACAACAAGATTCACCCCGTTATAATTGATCTTATTTTCATCATCACTCGGCTTATGATAATCTGTATGCGTGCCGGTAAATAAGAAAAGTACAGGAATATCCTTTAGATAAAAAGAAGTATGATCCGAAGGCCCGACTCCCGAACTGTCAATGGCAATATTCACGCCGGCTGGTTTCATTTTTTTGATCAATTCAGGGAAAAAAGGTGAAGTTCCGACACCTCCTACCGTAAGGTCTTTGTCTTTATTCATCCTTCCAACCATATCCATATTGATCATTGTAATAATGTTCGGATATTTTTCTTTTACATTTTCAGCAAATTTTTTCGATCCCATCAAACCATCTTCTTCACCTGAAAACAGTGCAAAAACATAATTTACTTTTTCTTTAGATTTATTTTTTGAAAAAATCCTTGCAAGTTCAAGAACAGCTGCAGTTCCGGAAGCATTGTCATCAGCTCCGTTATGAATCTGCCCGTCCGAATTGGCAAGTGTTGAAGCATGATGCTCATTCAGTCCCAAATGGTCGTAATGTGCACCAATGATGATTGTTTTATCGGCTTTATTATCAAGATATCCGATAACATTTTTACCTTTTACCTGTGTTGAAGACTGATCTTCATGAGGATTTAGTTTTACAGCGTATTCAAAAGGCTGAACTTCGGTTTTCAATCCAAGATCTTTTAAATTTTTAGAAATAAATTCTGCAGCTTTGGCTTCACCTTCGCTTCCTGTCAGCCTTCCTTTCAATTCATCAGAAGCTAAATAAGAAATAGAC
>DAMDNI010000113.1:6529-8983 GCA_032083825.1 Bergeyella sp.
TATCTACATTCTCCGCCTGATCGGTATCTACCCAATCTGCAACAAAAACATTGGTTTCATGCAGTTTGCCAGCTTCCCTGTTGCTGGAAAAAACCAGCTTTTTGCCATCAGGGGAAAACATCGGGAAAGCATTAAACTCACTTTCGTAAGTGATCTGTTTCAGATTTTTCCCGTCAATATCAATGGAATAAATCTGAAAATCATATCCTCTTGTTGAATGATGGTTGGAAGAAAAAAGAATTTTTTTATCAGAAGGATGGAAATAAGGAGACCAATTCGCTTTACCAAGATTGGTAACCTGCTTCAGATCCGTTCCGTCAATATTCATTGTATAGATTTCCATATTGGTGGGAGCCACCAGATTTTCGGCAAGAAGTTCTTTATAATCTTTGATTTCTTCTGCTGTTTTCGGCCTTGAAGAACGGAAAACCAGTTTCTTGGAATCATGGGAGAAAAATGCGCCTCCGTCATATCCCAAACCGGAAGTCAGCTGCTTAAGATTTTTCCCGTCAATATCCATTCTCCAAAGCTCCAAATCTCCACTTCTTATAGAGGTAAAAACGATATATTTCCCGTCAGGAGAAACTACAGCTTCTGCATCATATCCTTTTTCATCGGTAAGTTGTTTTACTATTTTCCCGTTAAGATCGGCAACATAAATATCAAAATCAGCGTATATCGGCCAAAGATATTTCCCGTCTTTTCTTGGTGCAGGCTTAGGAGGGCAATCCAAACTTCCTTTATGTGTTGAAGCGTAAAGAATATGTTTCCCGTCTGGCATAAAGAATGAACATGTGGTTCTTCCTTTTCCGGTTGAAAGTAATTTCAAATCCGAGGTTGCATACTTTTCCTTGTTCAGTTCCAATAGATAAATCTGATCACATTGTGCTCCAATTAGAGGATTGGTAACCTGCATGGTCAGCTTTTTCCCGTCAGTAGAAAAGTATGCTTCCGCATTATCCCCGCCAAAAGTGAGTTTTGTAATATTTTTCAGATTTCTCTCCTGAGCAGATATTAAAGTTGATAAACCTAAAAAACTTATTGCTACTATTTTATTAAAATTCATTATTTTGAAAATTTTCCCAAATATAGCCAAAATAGCACTTATGTAAAATCATTCTAAATAAAAAACCGGAAAAATTCCCGGCTTTTATGATTTATGTCATGTTCTTTTTTTAGAAAGGATATCCAAATGCAAAATTGATTACAGGCTTTAAAGGCTGCCATTTACCAATTACCCAACGATCTCCGACAGGAACATTCGGATCATAAACTTTATAAGCGGCATCAAGCCTTAGGGTAATATATGCAACATTTATTCTTAAACCGAATCCTGTTCCCACACCCATTTGGTTGATAAATTTGTTAAACTTAAACTCATCTCCGAAACCGCTGTCTTTAAGGCTCCAGATATTACCTGCGTCTACAAAAAACGCGCCTTCAAACATTGAAGTAAAAGGCATCCTATATTCCACATTTGTAGTGAGTTTTACATTGTCCATCAAATATGCGCGGACTTTCGGATCAGTTTGTAAATCCGCCGGACCTAAACCTCCAAAAACTCTCCATGCTCTGATATCATTGGATCCTCCGTTGAAATAAGACCGAACATACGGCATACTGCTTGAGTTTCCATAAGGAATCCCAACTCCGATAAACTGGCGAAGCACAAGATTATGATTTCCGAAAAAGCTGAAATATTTCCTGATGTCAAAATCAAATTTCACAAATTGAGAATACGGAATTCCAAAAATGGTTTTAATATTGCCTGATGTGATTGCTGATGTCTCTTTTTTGCTGAACATTCCGAGAAGATTGCCCGCTGTTTCTATTTTTGCATTGAAATAGAAAGGGTTTGGACGGTCTTTTTTCCCGATTTCATTATAAATGAAATTATAAATTATCGAACTGATCAATACATCCTGGGTCTGGCGTTCTTTGTTCAGGAGAGACTGGAGAAATCCATAATAAGTATTGAGATTATTTGTAGAGGTTCCCGCATAATTAATAAGGAAATCCTGATTATCCAATGCAAGTTCCGAAACCTGATCATAAGTTATCATTTGTGAATCGTATTGTTCCTTAATATCAGGATACATTTTGAAGTACTCATCATGAATGGTATTTACTACCGCTGCTTCCCCGGTGAAATAATCGTAATATCTTTCTTTATTTCTCGTCAAACTGAATTGCGTATTAAAGACTGTAAGACGATGGGAAATAATGTCATTCACGTTTGCGAGGTAGTTTAAGCTTGCATTAAAGCCAATTCTTCCCAATCCGATATTATCCTGAACCGAAGCTCCTAAAACAATCGACGAAGTAGGTGAATATCTTTTGGGAATAAGCTTATAATAAGTCACCGGAAGCAAAAGTCTTGGAATGCTTAATGCGGTCTGTGCAGAAACTTCGTAAGCAATTACTCTTTTATCAATATTTTTAGTATCCTGTACA
>DAMDNI010000114.1:0-6954 GCA_032083825.1 Bergeyella sp.
TTATCTTCGTGATTAGTCACAGCGGAACGGGGGCGGTCAGTACTCCCGTAATGGTTGTGAATTGCTTTCAAAAATTATTATCTTCGTGATTAGTCACAGCCTCAAAAAACAATCTACTGATTTTCAGTAGATTGTTTTTATTTTTAGGATTTGAAATTTAGAATAATTCAAGCTGTTGAAAAGTCGGTGGCGGTTCTTCTTTATTTCTGGCAAAGAAAATTTCTATATCTCCAAACTGTTTGTCGGTAATGCACATAATGGCAACTTTTCCTGCTTTCGGGAGCATAAACTTCACTCTTTTAATGTGCACCTCTGCATTTTCACGGCTCGGACAGTGCCGGACGTACATCGAAAACTGAAAAAGCGTAAAGCCATCATCCAGCAAACCTTTACGAAATTTATTGGCATCCCGCATATTGGCTTTGGTCTCTGTCGGCAAGTCGTACAATACTAAAACCCACATAATTCGGTAAGCGTTAAACCTTTCGGCATTCATTTTAATTGTATTATGGACAATGCAAAAAGTATAATGACTAACTATTAATCATACCATTTCGGGATAAGAAATCAGTCGTTTTTCTCCTGTGTAACATTTATAAAGCGATGAAGCTGTGGTTTTTACCGCTACCAACAAGGGTCTTGTTTTTGTGTCTATCAACACATCTTTTGTTGCAATTTGCAGGATATATGCTTTAAATTCCTTGGTCAATTCTTCTGTATCGGGATTCATCTCAAGCCATTTCATTACCAATAAATCCACAAAAGGTCGATAAGGCTCCATCAAATCATCAGCAAGGCAATACGGATTATATTTGTTTTTATGAAAAATCCCGAGTACGGGCAGCAATCCGGTTTCTACAATTGCCCTCGCTACGATGCTTCTGAGAACCGCATAACCAAAATTGAAAAACTGATTGGGCGAATCTCCAAAACGCTGTCTCAAAAAATCGAGACTGATGAGATACTTCCAATAATGTTGCGCAGCGATACCTTCCATATTGGTAATATCGCCACTTTTGACATTTTTTTGATAATCCAGCATCGGTTCGTAATCATTTCCTAACCGTCGGAGAACTTCTTTTTGGTTTTCAATTTTGCATTCGACGGTTTGTTTCCAGAGTTGTTTCTTCAAAGGTTCACTGGCTTCGAGTTGGTCTTTTACTCTATCAGAATGTTCGGAATGTCCATAAATTGGAAGCATTATCCCATGCGGCAAATGATGACTATCACAACTGACCACAACCACATTCTTCCCCATCATTTTCTGAATCAGCTGATGCGAAATGGTTATCTGAAAATGGTCCAACATCAGCAATCCCAAATCTTCCACCGGAACTTTGCCCTTCATTTCTTTGGTTTCGGGACAAAGGATGTACATTTGCTCGTCTTTGAGTTTGAGGTAAGCGGGATTGCCGATGTAGATGGAGCGGGTGATCATAAAAATGGATTTACAATTTTCATTTTTTTATCAACATTCATTCCTGTGCACATATCTTCTGAATACAATATATCGCAACCATTTAAAACTGAATCTGCAACGATTAAAGAATCTGCTAACTGAAAATCATTTTTACCAATTAAAAACTTAGACATATGATATATATCTGGACTAATAGGCATTACACAAAGTGTTTCTTCTATTAATTTCAATAATAAATTAATAGAATCTCTTTTTGGTAACTTTAAATGTTCATTATAATTATTATTCCAACTCATTTTATTTGATTTTTTATGCAATTGATGCAAAAATTCAAATAACACAAAATGAGACACATAAGGTTTCTCTTCAACTAAAAGTTGTATAGCCTTTTCACGTTTAGCAACATCTTGATTTTTATAGGCATAGCACAATATGTTGCTATCTACTGCTATTTTATTGGTATTCATCAAAAATATTTTTTAGTTTATCTGATGACAATTTATCAATTATACCAATTCGGTTAACTGTTAACTTGATGCAGTTTTCTTTTTCCTTAGTAAACTCAATTTTGTTAAGCTGTGAATATTCCACCTTATTTAAAATTGACACAGAAACATTATTTGGAATGACATAAAGTCTATTCCCAGTAAAACTGACCACCTTATAAATGTTTTTCTTTTTTTCTTTTGAAAGATTTTTAAAATCTATGTTATTCACGTTTTCAATTTCATCCTCAGATGGGAGATAAACTAAATCATTTGGCGAAAGATGAAAAAGTAGCCTATTCCCTTTTTGGTTTTCAAGAGGAGTAACAGTCAAACCTTGCTTTTGTCTTTCAATAACTTCATTCAGAGGAATTGATTCATAGCTTCTCTTTCCGTTTTTATCTTCATAAACTGCAAAAAACAAATTGGTTCCTTTTGCGGCTTCTACATATTTATCTTTTTTATTTCCGGTTTGCCCAACTTGAAATTTGCTTCCCAATTCAAAAACTCTGACTTTAGTAATCGGTTGGTGTGGTTTTCCATCATTGTATTTTTCAATATTTTTATTCAAATCCTCAATTCCTTCTGGTGAAAAAGCCAATTCTGAACTTCCTTTAAATTCCAAATAATTGCGTAAAATCTTCTGAATACCGGTATCTGTAATAGAATTAATGGTTTTTAAATCAAATGTGGAATCAAGATTTTTTCGGGTAGCCGTAAGGATTTTTCCTTTGGGAACTTTTACCCAAGGTAAATCTACTTTTCCGGAAACGGTTTCTTTGTGCATCGGCTTTCTTATCGCCCAGTTTGTTCCTTTTTGTTCTACTTTTTCTTTGGTCTTCACTCCATTCTTTTCAACGTATTTTTCGTAATAATTCGTTGCTTTATTAATGACACGCAAATTTTGTTTGAAACTTACAATGATTGTTTCCAAATTATTTTTGGCTTCAACCGTGAAATCTTTCCAAGGTTTTTTGAATATCCATTTATAATTTTCCTTTGAATCTGTATTGTATTTTTTATCGCACAGAATCGCTCTTAAATCCTGACGTGTTTTTTGTCTTTTTTCCAAATAAGCTTCTTTAGATTCTGTTTTCTTTTTATACTTTTCATCTAAAGCATTCTGATTATTAAGAAAATTTACGTGCTCCTTTGTAGCACATGCAATTATCAGAGCATCTAAAGCGTGATGACGGTGGTCAATCCTTTTCTTTGAAAATCCTTTGGAATATTCTATCGGAACGGTTGGCAAAAATTTCTGATGATTCTCATTCCAAGCTGTGAAATCTGTTGAATTGGTTAATTGGTTCATTCTTTCAAAACGGGGCAGAATCAACTCATTCCAAACATCATTCAAACCCCAATCTTGTTTGAGTTGTGTGGTTATTTTTCCGTTTCCGGGAACGATATTTTTAGAATTTACGCCTTCATCCGTTCCGTCTTCAACCCTTACAATATTAGAAAGCACTCCTGAAATATATTTGCTGATGTATCTTGTATCATTTAATTGGCGTTCAATCATTTTTTCGGGAATATCTTCCATAAGAAGTTTGTTGCGTTTTCCTCGATTATTGGCGTAATGTTTTTTTACAAAATCTTCATATTCATCAATTTCAAAAACCTTTACATTTTTTCCGAAACCAAGTTCTAGAATTGTTCCTCCAAATCGTTTGATGAATCCAAGACCTATATAATTGTCCTTCAATTTATTAACTGCAGATTCGCAAATTACTTTGTTGCTGAAACTATCATCAAAATAACGGCTTTGCGGAATAATGTGTTCAATTTCATATTCTGGTGTAAACAGTTTATTTAATGGGATAATTTGTCCTGTGTAAGGCGATTTGTATTTCTGTTCGAGCCAAAGTTTATATCTTTTTAAATCGGATGGTGAAGGTTGTGCCGTTTTGCTGATTTTTAAATATTCTTCCTCAATTTCGATTCCGGAATTCAAAACGCCGTCTTCATAGATTTTCAAAATTTCCTGCTGCATTGGAGAATATGGACGTACGTTTTCAACAGAAGAATCATTCAACAATTCGGAAAGAAGAGCTTTGATACGGAGATTGGTGTTCTCGTTTTCCGTGATTTTGTTGGTCAGTGATTTTCGTTCTTCTCTTGGAAGTTTTATTTCTCTTCCCAACTCAATATGAATTTCATTGAAAAAATCTTTTTCGCCGTTTCCATATTTCAGCCAAATATCTTTTACGACACGAAGTGTTTCTGTAATTACTTGTTCCACAATCGGATTGCGAAGCGAATGTTGTTTGAAATCTTTCAGAAATTCTTCCAAATCTTCTACGGAATTCCATTTTCCAATCATTGAAGCTTCGGAATGCCTTCCATAAAGAATATATTGTGCAATATGCAATCTGAGACCTTGAAAAGATTCTATTTCTGCATTTTGAAAATTTTCTAATTCTTCGCGAAGTTTATTATTGATGGTCTTGTTCCAATTTTTACGGTCATCATCGGAAATATTTTCATCTTTTTGTTGAAGTACACCTAATAAATATTCTATATTTTTAAAATAAACATCACTGTATTTTAAAATTTCATTTTCATTCCAAAATTTCCCTAAACGCATCAAAGGCAACAATTTTTTGATGGCTTTTTCGGAAAAAGAACCGTATTCGCTTTTGAAAGGTGGAAATTTCCTAAAACTTTCAAAAAATGAATTTTCATCGAGATTACTTTTTACGGCAAAAGATTTCAGTGCTTTTTCGTATTCGGTTTTATCGTTTACGGAATAGATGATGTGCCAGATTTTTTGCTCAATCTCTCTGGTCAAGAAATTGTTAGCAATATTTTCGACTTTTTTTATCCTTTCAAAAATCATTGTTTTGGTTTCGTTGCAAGGATATTTTTTATCTTCTACATAATTCCATCTGTAATTTTCAATTTCAGCATTGAGTAATTTTCCTTTAAAATCTTTTCTTTCCAAAAGAAATTTAATCAAAGGTTTTTGCTCAACTTCCTTTCTGTTATTTAAAAATTCAAACAGACTTTCGTAATCTTCAGTAGAATTTAGAAATTCTTTGGTAACATTGGAATCATCTTCTTTTTTATAAATATTCAGATTAAAAATCCATTGCCAGATACGGAATTCCTGATAATACGGATTGGATTTTGGAATCGTTTTTAAGTATTCCTTGTATTTTTTGTTTTCATTATTCTCATCTTTTTCAAAAATATATTTACCATTTTCATCTTTTATTCTATTTCCTTTTTCATCCAACTTATATTTTTTGTATTCTCGAAATTCCAAACTACAGTTGGAAATAGATGATTTCTGGCTTCTCAAAGGTCTTTGATAAAAAATAATATCTTCTAAAAACAGATGCACAAAGTCTTTTTTGCTCAATGTCAATTGATGCGCTTCGTTATTTCGGTATAATTCCCGAATTGAATCTGTGTATAAATCATCATTTTGAAGTTCCGGATGAAATTCTTTTTGTTTTTCCAGAATTTGACGGAGTTCTTCTTTATAGAATTTCCTTTCAATCGTCCGAACCAGTTTTCCTTTTATTTTTTGTTTGGGATTTTGAAGAAGGGTTTCGTAGATGTAAGTTCCTACTGTTTTGTGGGATTTGTCGATTTCCTGTTCGGTTTTCTTTTTTACAAGTGTCCAGTCATTTTCGCTTGGTGCACGAAAACTTCTTTTTTCATTTCCATCTTTGTCCGTTTTTATGGTTCCATCATCATTCAAATCGGTGGTTACAATAAAATCTCTTGTTTTATCTTTCCAATCAAACAAGGGAATTTTGCTTGCACGTCTGTAAATCCAGCCATTTTCCAAAACCAAAGAATACCAAATATCCGATTTTCCTTTTTGTGGTTCATCTGCTAAAACATCTATGATTTTTAAAGAATAAAACTCTATTAATTTATTTGGATTTTCTTCCTCTTCTTCTCCACGCAACTGATAATAACCACGTTTTTGATTGAAATTCAAAAGAATCCAAGCCAATTCCTCTTTTTCGATTCTTTGAGAAAGTGCTTTTTTTCGGAGGTAATAAATCGTCCAATCGTAAGGAACTTTTTGATTTGCATCTAAATTTTTGAAATCAGAAAGCATTTCTTCAAACGAATTTTTGAAAATAAATCCTTCCTTATTATAACCCAATTTCGGTTCGGTTTCCTCTATAAATTTCCCGAAACGTTTTTTAAAATCAATTTGTGAGGCATAATGTTCCGGTAAAAAATTCAAAACATTCAGAACACGATGAAGCCTTTCTCTGCGGAGCAAAAATCTTTCACGCAATCTTCTTACTCCTCTATAATTTGTTCTATCTGCCGTTTGAGAAACTGAATTTCCTTTTCCGAATTCTCCCAAAATATCTTGTGACATCGGAATAATCCTGCTTCCCATTCCAAGAATTTCTCCTTGTTTATTTTCAAAATCCTGCTTTACCAATGCCCACCCAATTGAGTTAGTTCCAAGATCTAATCCAAGTATATTTTTTGTCATAACTATTTAGTTTTGTTGAAATTCCTAAATTTAAAAAGAAAAAAAATCATATAATTACGGATTTCCGTAAACGTTAGTAAAAATTTTTCTCCTATATTTGTATCAATAATTTTGAAAGCAATTCACAATAAGGATTATTCCGTTGTGAAAACATTTAAGGCGGGGCAACTCGCCTTTTTTATTTTAAAATATTCATAAAAAAATCCCTGCTTTTAGAAAAACAGGGATTATATATTTTATCACTTAAAGCTTTATGGATTCGTGGAAAATATAGAGCCGTTTGCAATCATTGCTCTTCTATTCATTTTCAGGATATCTCTCACCCATTCTGCAAAATCTTGCGGCTGCAGAACTTTTTCGGGGTTACCGTCTGTTAAGCCACCTTCGATGCTCATGTCTGTTGCTATGGTACTTGGCGTAAGCGTAATAACACGGATATTGAATTTTCTGAGTTCTGACATCAGTGATTGCGAAAGCGAAATAACCGCAGCTTTGGAAGCGCAATACGCAGACATATTAGGTGCTCCTTTTAATCCGGCTGTTGAAGCGACATTCACAATATCGCCTTCCGACCTGCT
>DAMDNI010000114.1:6964-8601 GCA_032083825.1 Bergeyella sp.
GCTTTTCAGATAAGGAAGAACCGCTTTTGCTACATAATAAACACCGAAAAGATTCACATTGATCACTTTTTCCCAAATTTCCACCGGCATTTCTTCGAAGCTTCCAAAATCTCCAACTCCTGCATTGTTGATGAGAATATCAATCCCTCCCAATTGTTCTGAAATAGAAGCGACACCTGTCTCAACCTCAGCCCATTGCTCTACATTGAAAACTGCATAGGCTGTATTTACTCCAAGTTTTTTAATTTCTTCCGCAGTTTCTTTGAGATGGTTTTCATTACGCCCTGTAATTCCAATATTTACACCTTCTTGGGCTAACGCAATGGCTACTGCTTTTCCTAATCCTCTTCCGCCACCGGTAATGATGGCATTTTTTCCTTTTAAACTCATTATTATTGATTTTAATATCTATGCAAAGCTACGAAATAGGGAAATTCTTCTAATGTATATCTTCATTAAAAAACACTTGATGTAAGCCGCTTTTTTTATATATTCATCCTTCTCTAATTATCTTATTATTATGAAAAAATCTATTTCTCAAAAGCAATTTGATGAATTATCTCATATTCTAAAAGCACGTTTTGAAAAAAATAAACATCTTCATGCAGATCTGGAATGGAAAAATGTGGAAGAAAAACTCAAAAAAACTTCTTCTGAAAAACTCTGGTCTCTGAACGAAATGGAGAATACAGGAGGCGAACCCGACGTCATCGGATATGAAAAAAAATCTGATGAATATATTTTCTGCGATTGCTCTACTGAAAGCCCTAAAGGCAGAAGAAGTCTTTGTTTTGACCGAAAAGCATTAGACGAACGCAAGGAACACAAACCTCAAAACAGTGCAATAGATCTCGCCAGCGAAATCGGCATCGAAATCCTGAACGAAGAACAATATCGTGAGCTTCAGAAGCTCGGAAACTTCGATATAAAAACATCAAGCTGGATACAAACTCCTCCGGAAATCAGAAAACTGGGAGGTGCATTATTTGCTGATTTCCGTTATAATCATGTTTTTGTGTATCATAATGGTGCACAGTCATATTATGCTGCTCGGGCTTTTCGTGGACTTCTGAAAATTTAAATTCTGCAGTATAAATACTTTTATCTGGAGCAGAAAGTCTGTAATTTAGCCACTCCAAAAATGTAGAATGAACGCTATTGAATTTATTAAAAATCAGCTGAATATTTCAGGCAAAAACATCGAAAGCACACTTCAATTGCTTGCGGAAGACTGTACAATTCCTTTTATTGCCCGTTACCGCAAAGACAAAACAGGAAATCTTGATGAGGTAGCTATTGAGCAGATTTCTAAATTGAACAAACAATTTGATGATATTGTAAAAAGAAAAGACAGCATTCTAAAATCAATAGAAGAACAAAATGCATTGACCCCTGAACTGAAACAAAAGATAGAACAAAGCTTTGATCTTCAGGAGCTGGAAGATTTGTATTTACCCTTCAAAAAAAGAAAAAAAACAAAGGCTGATGCTGCAAGGGAAAAAGGGCTGGAAGCTTTAGCAAAAATTATCATGGCACAGCGTTCTGATGATATTGATTTCATTGCTTCAAAATATATCAGCAAAGATGTTTCCGATGAAGAGGAAGCATTGCAAGGCGCAAGAGATATTATAGCCGAA
>DAMDNI010000114.1:8611-8957 GCA_032083825.1 Bergeyella sp.
AGCCGAATGGATTAATGAAAATCTTTTTGTCCGTAAAAATCTCAGGAGGCTTTTCCAAAGAAAGGCAGTAATATCTTCCAAAGTCGTAAAATCAAAAAAAGAGGAAGAAGCCGCACAAAAATTTTCACAATATTTCGAATGGGAAGAATCTTTAAACCGAATTCCCTCTCACCGCTTATTAGCAATGCTGCGCGCAGAAAATGAAGGTTTTGTAAAAGTATCAGTAAACACTGATAAAGAAGAAGCCTTAGAAATCATTGATAAAGCCATAATAAAAAGCAACAATTCTTCTTCAAGACAGATTGAGCTTGCTATTACCGACAGCTACAAACGGCTTTTAGAACCT
>DAMDNI010000115.1:0-2682 GCA_032083825.1 Bergeyella sp.
AAGACTTCTTCATGCTAAGGTTGAAAACCGCGAAGTAGAAATAGAAAAGTCCAATATCATCATGATCGGAGAAACCGGAACAGGAAAAACTTTGCTGGCAAAAACCATTGCAAGAGAATTGAATGTACCTTTCTGTATTGTAGATGCCACGATTTTAACAGAAGCAGGGTATGTAGGAGAAGATGTGGAAAGTATTCTTTCAAGATTATTGATGGTTGCAGATTATGATGTGGAAAAAGCAGAAAAAGGAATTGTTTTCATTGATGAAATTGATAAAATTGCCAGAAAATCTGATAATCCAAGCATTACAAGGGATGTTTCCGGAGAAGGTGTACAGCAAGGTTTGCTGAAACTTTTGGAAGGAAGTATCGTAAATGTTCCGCCGCAAGGAGGAAGAAAACATCCTGATCAAAAATATATCCAGGTCAATACTCAGAATATTCTGTTCATTGCAGGCGGAGCCTTTGACGGAATCCGGCAGATTATTGAAAGAAGACTTAATAAGCAGGCAATTGGTTTCAGTTCAGAAAAAATCAATAAAGTAGAAGATGATGAAGATATTTTAAGCCAGCTGAATGCTATTGATCTGAGAAGTTTTGGACTTATCCCGGAATTGTTAGGACGTTTTCCGATTATCACTTATTTGGACAGGCTTACCAAAGAAACAATGATCCGGATCATGAAAGAGCCTAAAAACTCGATTGTAAACCAGTTTGTTGAGCTTTTTAAGATGGATGGGGTAGAACTAGTTTTTACAGACGAATCCATAGAGAAAATTGTCGATGAGACGATAGAGAAGGGATTGGGAGCCAGAGGGTTAAGAGGCACAACAGAAAAAGTGCTGGAAGATTATATGTTTCATATAGGAGAACAGAAGAAATTGATTCTCACATCCGAGAATGTATTAATTTAATATAATATTTGTAATTAAAAAAAAATTTTTAAATTTGCACGAAGAATAGTAACGAAAAACACACAACATACTATGAGAAAAAATTTATTAATTTTAGGAAGTCTTGTGTTCTCAGCATGCTTAAATGCTCAGATCATAACTTTTGTAGGAAACAATGCCACGGTTACCGTTAAAGACGGAGCATTGGTATATTCCGGAGGAGGCTGGCGAAATGACGGAAACGGCAAGGTCTCAAATGAAGGTGATATTATGGTAGTGGGAGGTTCAGCCGGTACGGATGTATTTGAAGTCGCATCCGGCGCTGAATTCAGATTGAAATACATCAATACAAGTACCTATGGGCAATTGTATATCAACGGAATTAGCCAGACTACTAATATTTCAGGAAAAGTAGTAAAAGAATTCAAAGCTGATGCTAATCATTCAGATTATGTTAATACTACTTCTGATTTAGGCCGCCAACAGACCGCTTTACCATTCTATGGTTTTACAATTGCAGATCTGAAAGCAGCTCTAGAAACTTCAGCCGGAGGCGCTGCCAATTGGCTTAATACTACTTCTGCTACTTTAAATTACACAGGGAGATTTAATGTTGCTTCTGTTTTCAAGTACAATAATGCCAGAGCAAGATATGATCAGATCGCAGGTGCAACGACAACAGTTGTAGGAGCTCCAACTGATTATTATATTCTTCCTAGAAGAAGTCAGGATGCCAGTGGCCTTGTTTTCACTCAACAATGGAATCCTGCAAACGGAAATGCCGGTACACCTGTTGATTTCAAAGGAACACCTGCTTCTGCAGAAGATTCTAACGCAAGCGTAAATATTTCTGGTGCTGCGGCAGGAATTGATTTCGGTATCAATGGTAATACGAAAAACTATTATTACGAAAGATATAACAGCTACATAATAGATCCTTTTAGAGTAGGCGGCGGTTCTACAGGTTCTCCTACTTGGGTGGCTGATTATGGTAAAAATTTATATCAGATTGCTAACCCATTTCTTACAAACATAGATTTGAGATATATTGGCAATAATGAAGGTGCTAATGGAGACGGTATAGAGATTAGTGGACTTTTAGGTGTTGCTAAATTTAAACCATCTACCATTAACTGGCGCAATGGTTTAGGTTCTACATATACCACTTCACCTTTTTACACTGCAACTTGGCTATCAGGAGCTTTTCAATTGGGAGATGCGAATGCAATGTTAATTAAGCCAATGGAGGAATTTTATCTTAAAATGGATGGAAGCGCTTCTAACAGTACTACATTTAAAATGCAAAATACGAGAAGATTTGCACAAACTTCAAGATCAAGTGCTGATTATAGTGTAACAGGAAAGACCTCTTCTATACCTGCAGATAAACTTGTAAAACAAGTGGCTGTTGTTTTAAAAAATGCTGAAGGTGAAGAATTAGGAAGAACATATTATGGAGTATTTCCTTCTGCTTCAACAGGGATTTCAGAATTTGAAAGTTATCAGGCTTATGTAATGGATAATCCTATTTATACAAAAGAAGAATTAGCAACCGGTGGTGAAGATACCAGCCAGCCAGCTAAACTTTATATCAATGTAGCAAACGAGGTTGATTTTGCTAAAAAAGAAATCCCTCTTAAAATTCCAGCTGTTGACGGTACATCTTTAAGTTTTGAAGTATATGAAGGAGGAGAAAGATTACAAGATAATGAGCAACTGTCTTCCGGGAAGTTTTTCTACATAAAGATAAACAACGAAGTAACAAAGATTACAGACGGAGCTAATATTGC
>DAMDNI010000115.1:2692-4028 GCA_032083825.1 Bergeyella sp.
ATTGCTCTTACAAGCGGAAATTATGGGTTGTATTATGACGCTCCTGAAAATTTCTTAGCAAACTCTGATGCGGCTTACTCTCAAACTATTATTGCTAAAAAAGATTCTAATTGGGTAATACGTTTTGCAAAAAACTGGAAATCTGCTGATGTAGAAGTATATTCTGCAGCAGGGCAGCTCATCCATTCTAAAAAGAAGGTTTCAACTTCTCAAGACTACATAATTCCTATGAATATAAATACAAATGGATTGTTTATAGTTAGAACAACTTCTGAAGGAGGAGAAGTGGTAACCAAAAAAATTGTTAAATAGTAAAGCCACAAAAGAATGAAAAATATATTTTATAAGAATTTAGTAGCAGTAATACTTTTAGTTACAGGTTTTTTTGCAAACGCACAGACAACAACACCGCCGCCGCCGCCACCAGGTGAAGAAGGTGATATCGGAGCAATATCTCAACCTATTGATGGCTATGTAATTTGGTTATTAATTATTGGAGTAGCCTTTATTGTAGCAACTTTGATAAACCGATCAAAACAAACTAAAAATATCTAAGATATAAAACTCGCTGAATTTAGCGAGTTTTTTTTATTTTTGCTTATGAAAAAATTTGTATTCTCCTTATTAGCATTGAGCTTCTTTGCAAAAACTCAGGCTCAGTTTAAAATTTCCATAGAAACACCTGCGGAGTTTGTTTCAAAAGAAGCCTATATTTATACATTAGACGGGTCTAAAGATATTTTAAATTCTAAAGTCAACAGAAAAGGGAATAGCTGGGATATTAATGTTTCAACACCTTACGTCGGAATGATGAAAGTTTTCTTTCCTGAAACCAACGCATCCGTCAATCTCATTTCTGAAAATAAGGATGTAAAAATTAAACTGCTTACCAATACCAACAAAATTACAAATGTAGATTTTATTGATGAAGCCAATGTTTTGATGAGTTCATTGCAGGATTCACAGCAAAAAAAAGAATATATCCTTCCGGCATTATATCAGATTAAAGAATATTACTCCAATACTTCAGATTTTGGAGTAGCTTTAGAAAAAGAAATTTCTAAACTTTCAGAAGCCAGCTCGAATGTTTCTAAATATCCTTTTATCAGCTATTACAATACCAACTATAATAAATTTCTAGTTAAAACAGCTACACAAAAACAAGCTTCCTTAGCGGATATTCAGGATTTTTTAGTAAAATCTAATGATCTGCTCGAAACTTCATCTTTGCTTCGTCCAATACTCGTTTCTTATCTTAATTCAGCTTCGTCTTCAGCAGGAAACTCAAATGTATCTGCTTCCATTGATTCTTTATTAAAAGCTGTAAATACTGAAA
>DAMDNI010000115.1:4038-6221 GCA_032083825.1 Bergeyella sp.
TAGAGGGCAAACGGTATTATCAGAGCTTATTGATATTTTTGATGCTTACGGAATGACGGATCTTAAAACAAAATATCTCGCAGAAGCCAAAAGCCTTAAATGCACTATTAATGACCGTCTTACCTCTACTCTCAAAAGTAATGCTAATACAGAAATTGGTGCGAAATTCCCTAACAATAAGTTTGTAAGTCCTACCAATACTTCTGCGAAAAGTATCTATGATGTAAAAGCTTCTAAAAAGGTGATTGTGTTTTGGTCTTCCACTTGTTCACACTGCGAAAAAGAACTTCCTGAAATTCTTGCAAAATATTCAGAGTTAAAAAAGCATAATATAGAAGTGATAGGCTTGTCCTTGGATTCTGACAAAACATCTTATACAAATAGGATAAAAGACCTTCCGTGGATAAATGATTCCGAGATTAAAGGCTGGTACAGTTCATATACTGAGACTTATAATGTGCATGCTACGCCTACTTATTTTATCTTAGATTCTGATAATAAAATAGTTGCAGAGCCTGATCATGCTAAAGATGTAATTGCCTACTTTAATTTGAAATAAATTTTGCACAAACTGTAAATTATTTATATATTTGCGCCACCAAAAGGCGAGGTAGCTCAGATGGTTAGAGCGCAGGATTCATAACCCTGAGGTCACGGGTTCAATTCCCGTCTTCGCTACAAAAAAATCTCAATGAAAATTGAGATTTTTTTATTTTAATATTAATTGCTTTTAAAAGTTTTTTCAAAAAAAGACTTTTTTAAAGGTTGATTTTCACTTTTTTTTAATGTAAATTTCTGATTTTCAGACAAGACTTAAATCATGAAAAATATATGATAAAAAATTTGACATTGTTAAAAATTAATGTATCTTTACACCGCTTTGATAGAGCATTTTGTTACTAAAAAGTAATAAATTTTTTTCATCATTTGTGTTTTTGGAATCGCGTTGTGAAACGCGATTCTTTTGTTTTTAGAAGCGGGTTTCCATTCTTTCATAGCGAACAAGGAGATCAATAAAATACGAATAAGTAATGCTGCCTTCCTGTTGATTTGATTTCAAAAACAAGTTATTGGTCATGCCAAAAAAGCTATTTAAAAATCCGTCGTGTTCCAAAACAAATTGTTTTTCGAATAAGCGGTCTCTCTTCATTCCTTCAGAATAATTTTGGAGTACACTTTTTACAAATTCAGGATCCTGTTCTGATAAAAAGTTAAGCAGGCTTTTAAGAACATAATAATGGGTGCTGTATTTTAAATCTATATTCCTAGAATTTTTTCCGACTAAAAATCCGATAAAATTTGCCTCTTGCTCTCTTGCAAATCCCAGTTGATGAGAACTCTCATGAGCCAGGGTAAAAGGAATATAAGTAGAAGGCAGCTCCGGATTATATTGCGCTTCCGCAGTAAAAGGGTTATAATATCCCAAAATTCCGGTATCACTCATAATCCCTCTAAATATGCTTGGCTTGATTGAGTGTATTGCAGTAGATTTTTTTTCTGTAATCCAGCTCGGAATATGAGCCTGTCTTTCGAGTATTTCTTTTTGAAGACTGTCAAAATTGTGAAGGCTAAAAACACCGTTTTTATCTTCTTTTACCTGTTGACGGTAATTTCTGCACAAGTCAAGATATTTTAAAGCCAAATGCTTTGTCTCTTCAAGCGTAGGATCTTTTTTTGAAAGCTTTCGGATCAAAGGTTCCTGGAAATAAAGCATGCCCCAGAAAATCTGATATATAAAATAGAGACAATTGAGGATTTTGAGAAGTATGATTCCATATGGGTTTCTGTTTTCTTTTTTGTAAAGTTTAATAAGTAAAAAAAGGAACAGAATTCCAAGAAGAATGTAAAATACATCACCAACCGAAAAAGGAATCCAAGAGAATATAAGCTGATGTGTTTTTTTCTGGATTTCAAAAAAAGATTTGTGTAAAGAAATAATAAATTCAATTTTTGAAAAGATATAGAACAAAAGAAATTGGGCAAGTAAAACACCCGCCCAAAATCTTTTTTTTATGATGATATTTTTTACCATACTAAAGCACTTGCTCCCAATATTGCGGCATCGGCCTCTTTGAGTTCACTGAAAATGATCTTCACCTGATTCTTGAACACCTCTAAAAGGTTGGCTTCCATTGCCTGTTTTGTAGGCTTCATAATGAGATCGCCTGCTTTTGTAAGGCCAC
>DAMDNI010000115.1:6231-8928 GCA_032083825.1 Bergeyella sp.
TGAAAAGAACAATTGCCTCCGGCGCCGAAAATAAAACAAAAGTAGCTAAAGCTTCACCTAAAATCTGCCCCGTGAATTCGAAAATTTCGTTTGCCAAAGCATCTCCTTGTATTGCACAAATATACACGGTTTCACTGGTAAGTTCATCAATGGTATAATTTCTTAGCAAGCTTGGTTTTTCAGGATTATTCTGCAGAAGTTCGATTGCGGTATCTCTCAGACCTGTTGCCGAAACGTAAGATTCGAGACCTCCTCTTAAACCGGTTCCTTTGTGAAGTCTTCCGTTGTGCCTTACAATTACGTGCCCAAGTTCACCTGCAAAACCGTTATGTCCGATCACAATTTTGCCATCAATGATGATTCCGCTTCCCACTCCTGTTCCTAAAGTAATGGTGATAAAATCCCTCATGTTTTTTGCAACACCATACTTTTGTTCTCCAACCGCGGCAGCATTTGCATCATTGGTCAGCTTTGCCGGAATATGGAATCTTTTTTCCAGAAGCTCTGCCATATGGATGATTCCTTTCCATTTTAGATTGGCAGCATATTCAATAGTACCTTTGTAATAGTTGGCATTCGGAGCTCCCATACCGATTCCTACAAAATTTTCGGGACCACCATATTCATTGATCATGGGCTGCAGTTTTTCGGCAAGCTCATCAAGAAAAATATCTACACTATTACTGGCATTGGTTGACAATCTGTCCTGAACCAGAATTTCTCCTTTGCTGGAAACTACACCAAACTTGGTGTTTGTGCCGCCAACGTCAATACCTATTGCATATTTCTGGCTCATTAGTCTACTTTAATATCTGTATTTACATTTTTGCTTCCTGCTAATGCATAGAAAAGAAGGTAAACCAATCCGATAACAATTACCCAGTAGCTTTCTACATACCCGAATAAGTCGGCAGCCCAACCCTGAACAGCAGGAATGATCCCTCCACCGCAAACCATTACCATAAAGATTCCGGAAGCAGCTGCGGTATATTTACCTAAACCTTCAGTTGCAAGGTTAAAAATTCCACCCCACATTACAGAAGTACAAAGTCCACAAAGAACTAAAAGCATAATACTTGCAGGCACTTTTGCAAATCCGAAAGAAATGTCAGACTGGAAAACAGGCATACTTACCAATTGGTCTTTTGGTAAAAAGATTGCCGCAATGATGAAAACTAATCCTAAACAAGAAGCAAAAGTTAACATTGCTTTACTTGAAAATTTAGCTCCTAAAACACCACCAATCAATCTTCCGATCAGCATTAAAAACCAATAGGTTCCTACTACCGTTCCCGCTGTTGTCGGGTTGATCTGGAGATCGCCGGTCATATAAAGATTAGCAATATTTGGGATTCCGACTTCTACACCTACATAAACGAAAATACCCAAAGCTCCTAACAAAAAGTGTCTGAATGATAATGGGCTGTGAGTGTCTTTCACAGTTGATTTCTCGGTAACAATGTGAGGTTCAGGAATATTCATGAAGAATAAAACCAAAAATGCCAGCACAAAAATTCCTATAGCAAGAAATAAAGCAGGATTGGCATCAGAAATAGTCGCTTTTGCAACATCTCCCATTAAATAACCTACTAAAACAGGAACAATTGTAGCTCCCATTGAATTTAAAGCTCCACCAAACTGAAGCAGCTGATTTCCTTTTTTACCTTCGCCTCCTAAAGTATTCAGCATCGGATTCACAACGGTATTCAGCATACACATTGAGAAACCTGCTACGAAAGCCCCGATTAAATATACAGGAAAGCTTCCGATCTGCCCGGAAAGAAAAGTAATTCCAACAACGGCAATTCCGACAACGATAGCGGTAAGAGCGGTTTTTTTGTAACCGATTTTCTGAAGCATCATTCCCGCAGGAATTCCCATAAAAGCATACGCGATAAAATTGGCGAAATTTCCTAACTGTGAGAGTAAATTACTCGCCTGAAACTGGTTTTTTACAATTACTCCCATAGGATTTTGTAAACCAGTAACGAAAGCGATCATGAAGAAAAGCGCAAACATCATCGCAATCGGTAATGAATAGTTTTTTTGTTGATTTGTCATATAGCTTGTTTATAAGTTTAGCAGAACAAATATAAATTTAATTTATCATTATGAGATATTATTTTATTTGAGATTTGTCAATAAAACACAAATAAATGGATAATAACAGCTATGCGTTTACGGAATAATGCTGTGCTAAAACCTTTTTTATCTCATTATGAGACATTGATTTAAGCTCGTGAATGGTTTTGTCAGGTTCAAGAATGTCATTAAGATAGATTTTTACCTTTCCCGGGAAGCCTTTTCCGTTGTCAAAAGGGAACATTTCTTTAAGCCCGACAAAAGTAAAAACCGCAATCGGGAAATGGTGTTTGGATGAAAGCGTGAATGCACCGTCTTTAAAATTATCAAGAATCACAGAAGTATCGTCAGGAACTCCCCCTTCCGGAAATATTACAATACTGTCCCCTTCCTGCATTCTTTCTGCGCATCTTCTGTAGACATCAGCTCTGCTTCTTGCGGAACTTCGGTCTACCATGACACATATTCTTTTGTATACGGTTCCGAAAATGGGAATTTTTACCAATTCCTTTTTGCCGACCATACAAATCGGATGATTGGGAAACAACAGGCACGGGATCATCACATCCATTAAAGAAGTATGGTTGGCGATAATCACATATTGGCGGACTTTTT
>DAMDNI010000116.1:0-2848 GCA_032083825.1 Bergeyella sp.
TCATTAATGTTAAAAATTCTTAAAAACGCAGCTATAAGCATTTTTGGTGTAATATTTTCTCTTTCCAAGTTGTTTAGATTATAATAAATTCTTTAGAAATGAAAAAGATTATACTGACCTTAATGGTCTCCTCTTCCGCATTCGTTTTTGCACAGTCTACAAGAAATGTAGGTGATTTTTCTTTACTGAAAGTATATGACAGAATCAATGTAGAGCTCATTCCGTCCGACAAAAATGAAGTTGAAATCCTGGGAAGATCTGAATCTGATGTTGAAACCCTAAATAAAAACGGTGAGCTGAAAATCAGAATGACCACTACGAAAATCCTGCAGGGCGATGCAACGAAAGTAAAAGTATATTATCAAAAACTCACTGATGTTCAGGGAAGCCAAGGTGCGGTCATCACTTCTGGTGAGCCTTTGAAAAGCAGTCTTTTAAGCCTTACTTCAAACGAAGGTTCAAAAATTACACTTAAAGTAGATACTGACAAGCTGAATATCAAAGGAAATTCAGGTGGTGAAATCACCGTTTCGGGAAGAGCAGACAGTCAGGATATTGTCATAAGTTCAGGAGCCCAGTTTTTCGGGAAAAATGTGGAATCCAGTAATGCTTCTGTATCCGTAAATGCTGGAGGCGTTGCCGAAGTGTTTGCCAATGATACCGTCGAAACCACAACGAGAGCCGGAGGAAGAATAGATGTTTATGGCGATCCTCAGAACCGGAACAGCAAAAAAGTCGCAGGCGGCAAAGTTGTTTTCAAATAAAAATAAAAAATCATTTCCGAGGAAATGATTTTTTATTTTTAACCCATTCCGGTAACTTTTTGACGAATTATTCTACCTATTGTCATAAATTAATATTTTATGAAAAAATTAAATATAAGTGTTTTGGCTTTAGCCGGATTCTTAACTGCAAATCTTTGCGGGATGGCATTCGTAAAAGCTCAAAACTCAGTCATTTCTGCAAAAGCAACAACAGATCTCGGGATTGACCTTTCTGCTATGGACAAATCAGTACGTCCGCAGGATGATTTCTATAATTTTGTGAACGGAAGCTGGATGAAAACTGCTAAAATCCCATCTGATAAATCTACATGGGGAAGCTTCAACAAACTTGCAGAAGATACAGATAACAATTCCATGACGATTCTTAATTCTCTTCTAAAAGATAAATTTACCCCAGGAAGCGAAGGCCAGAAAATTCAGGATCTGTATGCAAGTTATATGGATATGGACAAGAGAAATGCTGATGGAATCAATCCTATTAAAGCAGATTTAGCAAAAATTGATGCTATCAAAAACGTTGCCGATCTTCAGAAATATTTAATAGAAGCTACTCCAAAAGATCAAAATCCTTTTTTCGGATGGGGAATTGAAGCCGACCTTAAAGACAGCAAAATGAATGCTGTTTATCTTGGAAATGCAGAAATTGGTTTGGGAAGAGATTATTATCAAAAAGAAAATCCAAAAAACACAGAAACCATCGCAGAATATACCAAATATGTAGCTTCAATGCTGGATGTTTTAGGATATAAAAACTCGGCTCAGACTGCGGCAAACATTGTAAATTTTGAAAAAAGCATTGCCAAAACTTATCTTACCAATGAGCAAATCCGCGATGCAGCTTTACAATACAATCCCAAAACAATGGCAGAGCTTTCTTCATTGGTAAAAAATGTAAACCTTCCGGCTTATCTTAAAAGTGTCGGAGTAAATACAGATAAAGTCATCATCGGAGAAATCAACTACTACAAAAATCTCGACACCTTCATCACCGAAAAAAATATTCCTTTAATCAAGGATTATATGAAATTCAACCTGATTTCCGGAAGTGCAGGATATCTGTCCCAAAAACTTGACCAGATGAAATTCGGATTTTACGGAAAATACCTGAGAGGACAGCAAGAACAAAGAGCTTTAAATAAACGCGGATTTGAGCTTATCGGCGGAACAATGGGAGAAGCTTTCGGCAAACTGTATGTAGAAAAATATTTTCCTGCAGAAGCCAAAGCGCAAATGGTTGAACTCATTGATTATCTGAAAAAAAGCTTCGCAAAGCACATTCAGAATCTGGATTGGATGTCTGCCACTACAAAAGAAAAAGCTTTAACAAAGCTGAATAAATTCGGAGTGAAAGTAGCATATCCTGACAAATGGAAAGACTATTCAAAACTAACCATTCTCTCAAAAGCACAAGGAGGAACACTTTACAAAAATCTTGAAAATTTCACCGAATGGAATTATCAAAAAGAACTTGCAAAAATCGGAAAAGCAGTTGATAAATCTGAGTGGCTGATGCCTCCTCAAACAGTGAACGCTTATTACAATCCTTTGAATAACGAAATTGTTTTTCCTGCAGCGATTCTTCAGCCGCCATTCTTTAATCCTAAAGCTGATGCAGCCGTGAATTTCGGCGGAATCGGAGCTGTAATCGGCCATGAAATCACACACGGTTTTGATGATTCCGGCGCGCAGTTCGATGCGGAAGGTAATTTAGTTGACTGGTGGACACCGGAAGACAAAGCCAATTTCGAGAAAGCAACCAAAGCACTTGCCGCACAATACGACAAATACGAACCTATAAAAGGTACCTTCGTAAACGGAACCTTTACAAACGGTGAAAACATCGCCGATTTAGGCGGAGTAAATATCGCTTACGATGCATTACAAATGTATCTGAAAGACAAAGGAAATCCGGGATTAATCAGCGGTTACACTCAGGATCAAAGATTTTTCTTAAGCTGGGCAACCGTTTGGAGAACATTACAGACCGATGCAGCGATGATCAACCAGGTGAAAACCAATGAGCATTCTCCCGGTTTGTACAGAGCTTTCGGACCTTTGGTAAA
>DAMDNI010000116.1:2858-8799 GCA_032083825.1 Bergeyella sp.
TTGGTAAATACGGATGCTTTTTACAAAGCATTTGATGTAAAAGAGGGTGATAAACTTTACAAAAAACCACAGGACAGAATCAGAATCTGGTAAAAAATATAAATTATCTGAAAATCACCTCAAATTGAGGTGATTTTTTTATAAATAAAAACATTATTAAATAAAATCATTAAATTTAGCCTTAATAAATTTTACTAATGAAAAAAGTTACTATAAGCCTGCTGGCATTTTCAGGACTAGTTTACCTGAATTCCTGCGGAACAGCAAAAACAACCTCAACACAAACTACTGAACAAATAACAACAGATGATTCACAACACACTGAGCCAGCCCCAGAAGAAGGGATCAATTTAAGCTACATGGATACTACTGTACGCCCTCAGGATGATTTTTTCAGCTATGTAAACGGAAACTGGGTAAAAACTGCTGAAATTCCTTCTGATAAAGCAAGCTGGGGATCATTCAACAAACTTCGTGAAGATGTTGACGTAGCGTCTCTAGAAATTCTAAATAAAATTTTATCAGAAAAATACAATGCCAATTCCGAAGGTGAAAAAATCCAGGCTCTTTACGGAAGCTTTATTGACTGGAATAAAAGGAACGCAGACGGAATTTCTCCTATAAAATCCCAGCTCAATAAAATTGATGGCATCAAAACCATTAAAGATTTACAAAAATACCTGATCGAAGCTACACCTACAGGAGACAATCCTTTTTATGGATGGAGAGTTGGTGCAGATATGAAAAACTCTGTAATGAATGCTGTATATCTAGGAGGCCCGAGTTTAGGGATGGGAAGAGATTATTATCAAAAAGTGAATGAATCCAACACCAAAACCTTAGCAGAATACAAAAATTATGTTGCTAAAATCGTAGGTGTTTTAGGCACCAAAAATGCAGACCAAACTGCGCAGCAGATTGTTGATTTCGAGAAGAAACTTGCAGGAGATTTGCTGACACTTGAACAAAACCGGGATGCAAATCTAAGATATAACCCAAAAACAACTGCGGAGCTGACCACATTAGTCAAAAATGTAAATCTTCCTGAATATCTGAAAATAGTTGGAGTTAACACAGACAAGGTAATTATTGGTGAGCTGAAATATTACCAAAACATGGATTCCTGGATGACGGCTAAAAATCTTCCGCTTATTAAAGAATACATGAAGTATGATTTGCTCAATAACAATGCTGCCAACCTTGATCAGAATCTGGATAATATCCGTTTTGATTTTTACTCCAAATATCTTCAGGGACAAAAAGAGCAGCGTTCCATGGATAAGCGTGGACTCGGCGTTGTAAACGGAGTTTTAGGTGAAGCTTTCGGAAAATTATATGTTGATAAATATTTTCCGGCTGAAGCAAAACAGAAAATGGAAACGTATGTAGATTATATTAAAAAATCCTTCAAGGTTCATCTCGAAAATCTAGATTGGATGTCTCCTGTAACCAAAGAAAAAGCTTTAGAAAAACTGTCAAAATTTACAGTAAAAATTGCTTATCCAGACAAATGGAAAGATTATTCAAAACTACAGCTCCAGCTTCCTTCGCAAGGCGGAACCTATTATGGAAATTTAGAAAAAATATCCGAATGGAGCTATCAGAAAAATCTTGACAAAATCGGAAAACCGGTAGATAAATCAGAATGGGGAATGTCACCACAAACGGTAAACGCATATTACAGCTCTTCCAACAATGAGATTGTCTTCCCGGCTGCGATTTTACAGCCTCCTTTCTTTAATTTTAAAGCAGATCCGGCTGTGAATTTTGGAGGAATCGGCGGCGTTATCGGCCACGAAATCTCCCATGGTTTTGACGACAGCGGTTCCAGATTTGACGGAGACGGAAATCTTAACAATTGGTGGACTGATGAGGATCGTAAAAATTTCGATGCAAAAGTCGGACAATTGGCTGCTCAGTACGATAAATATGAACCGGTAAAAGGAAGCTTCGTAAATGGTAAATTTACAAGCGGAGAAAACATCGGCGATTTAGGTGGAATTAATGTCGCTTACACGGCTCTTCAAATGTATCTCAAAGATCATGGAAATCCGGGAGAAATAAGCGGATTCACCCAAGATCAAAGGTTTTTTATGAGTTGGGCAACTGTATGGAGAACAAAATCAACCGATCAATACATGACGAATCAAGTGAAAACAGACCCGCATTCTCCGGGATATTACAGAAGTTTCGGGCCATTGGTGAATATGGATTCCTTCCAGAACGCTTTTGACATTAAACCTGGTGACAAATTGTACGTTGCTCCGGAAAAAAGAATAAAAATCTGGTAATAAAAAAAGCATCCAACTCAGTTGGATGCTTTTTTTATTTTGATTTCGGCGGCTTCGCCGCCGAAATCAAAATAAATTCAATCATTCACAAAAAATTATTTCACATCATTTTGTGTAACTTCAACTTCCTGTAAAAGTTTACCGCTTTGATCCCGATACTGATACTTTACAGATTTTATATCAAAAGCTTTCAGCTCTTTTACCATTTTGATGAACGCTTTATCTTTTGACATATTTTTCTTAATAATAGATTGGTTTTCAGAAGTTTTAATAATTTCTTTCATTTTATCCGGAACTTCTGCATTATAGATTACATCGTTATTTGTTCCTAAAAAGACCTTTGTAATTTTCACTCCAGAGCTCGGATCAGTAACAGGAAGATTACTGTTGGAAACCTCAAGAAGCTGGTTGAGCTGCTGATGTTTTTCATTTTGAGAAAAATCAGGCTTTTTGGAAGTCATGCTTGATTTATTGACAATTTCCGTAGCGATTTTTTCTCCGTTTTTCCCGGTAAGCTGAATTTTGAAATTCACGCCTTTATTCAGAAGGTGTATATTTTTCGGATTTTTGCGGATAATCTGGATCATAAGATCTGTAATCGCTGTTTTTATAAGCTGAGGCTGTATGGTTTCCGAAGAAAGTGCAGAGGAAAAATTCAGGGTAATTTCGTTAGGGCTGGTCTGTTCAGAATTCTCGAAAACAACAGTTGAGTTCTCAATTTTTGTTTTTTGAGAATTATAGTTTTCTACAAATTCCTTCATCATTTCATCTTTCGTTGTTTCCTTTTTTTTACAGGAAAGGAAAAAAAATGACAGGGAAAGAATCATAAAACACTTTACAGTAAACGAATTTTTCATTTTTTCTAAAGATAAAAAGAAGCTTTCGGCTTCTTTCTGTTGGTCATTAAACTTTATTTTTTTATTAAATTTTTCGTGAGAAAATCCACAGCGTCTCTTTTTAAAACTTCAGCTGATTTTTCTGCGCTCTCGAACTCCATAAAATTAACGTTCCCTTTTTCTTGAGTAACAAAGGAAAAACCGTTATAAATCTTACTGTTTTTTTCAATTTTATACTCAAAAACGCCCAGTCCTTTTGTCATTTCATCTTTCTTAACATTGCTAAGAGCATTTCCTTTGATTGATTTCAGAATGACTTCCGTATCATCATTACTCTGCAAATCATGTGCATACAAAATTGTATTATCCGGAAACTTCACTGCAAATCGCAAAGTATCGTCATAATTATTGAGAAAAAAACTTTTTTTGGGAATTTTTACTTCATTCAATAAATCTAGGCGAACCAGAGAGTCTTCCGTTACTTTTTTAATACCATATCCTTCTCTGTATGCATTTCCCAGGCTGTCAAGATTTTCGTAGGAACTATAAAAAATATTTTTTGCAGCATTTTCGCGAAACTGCTGATTTTTTTCCATGCTTTCCTGCATTATTTTATCAAGACCTGCGATTTGCTGGGCTGCAGGAGATGGAGAATTACTCGCAGAACATCTCATTGCAATTCTGATGATAAAGTAAATCGTGATCCCAACACTCAGTAGAATTCTCCAGACGGAGGTTTCGTTGTTGGAGCTCACTATTTTAAGTCTGACTGATTAAGGGTAATTTCTTCTATCAGGTTGCCTGCTTTATCTTTGTAAAGGTATCTCAATTTATCAATTCCCAATTTTGATGTTTGCGAAAGAATTTGTCTCAATTGAGGTTGTCTCAGCATTTCATCTTTCATCAGCTGTTTTGCACCGTCCATTTTCAAAACTTCTTTCAGCTCGTCCGGAACTTCTGCATGATAAACAATATCATTTTCGCTTCCGGCTTCCATTTTCAGAATTTTGATTCCTGTGGAAGGATCCGTGATAGGAAGATTCTTATTGAAAACAGACAGAAGCTCATTAAGCTCGCTTTGGGAAGGTGAATTTCCATTTGCAAAATTCTCAACATTCAGGCTGCTTTTACCGATAGTGTTTTTATCCAAAGCCTGTGAAACCAATTTGTTCCCATTTTTATCAAAAACATTTACTTTAAAATTAATTCCTTCGTCCATCAGGTTCGATTTTGGGGATGAGGAATTCAGCAATTGCCCAATCAGCTGCGGAAAAGAAGATTTCATAAGCTGAGATTCCATTTCATCGCTTCCGGTTGTTGTTTTTATGGAAATCGTAATCTCATTGGGACCTGTTTTTTCAGCGCTTGACGAAGCGATAACCGGATTATTTCTCGAAATATTTGCCGTCGCAGAATTGTATCCCTGGATAAATTCATTGATTTTGGAATCTGCAGATTTTTTACATGCCGTTAGTGAGATTGCAAAAATCAATAGGAGAATCACTTTTGCAGAAATGAGTTTTTTCATAATGTTCGTTTTTTATTTTTTTTTTTGAATTTGTTAGATGTTAAGTGCTTTCTGATATGCATTTTCGATCCCGGCAAGATTTTTTCCGCCTGCAGTTGCAAAGCCGGGATTTCCTCCTCCTCCGCCTTGGATTTCTTTTGCCAGTTCTTTCACGATATTTCCTGCATGATACTCTGCTTCCAGGTCGGGTGAAACTCCAACGGTAATTATCGGTTTCTCTCCCGAATCAGAAATGATAATGGTTACAGAATTCGGAATTTCTTTTTTCAGCTGAAAAACAATGTCTTTCACAGAACCAGCATCCAAAGAGGTTTTCTTCACTAGAAATTTCTTTCCGTTTTTCTCTGTAAAATCGTTTTTCCAGTTTTGGATTTCGCCTTTTGCTTTTTCTTTTTTAAGGGAATCAATTTCTGATTTTAAAGCTGCGTTTTCTTCCAATATTTTTTCGATGGATCTTACTATGTCTTTTGACTTTAGCAGATGTGAGATTTCAGTAAACTGAGTTTCAAGGTTCTTGAAATATTCTTCGGATTTATCTCCTGAGATTGCTTCAATCCTTCTGATTCCTGCAGCAGCAGAACTTTCGGAAACCAATTTGAAATGCCCGATTTCGCTTGTAGATTTTACATGAGTTCCTCCGCATAATTCTTTTGAGCTTCCGAACTGGATCATTCTTACAAAATCTCCGTATTTTTCGCCGAAAAGACCTGTTGCTCCCATATCAAAAGCCTCCTGAATCGGAATACTCCTAAACTCCTGCAACGGAATATTTTCTTTAATCTTTGCATTGACTTTTGCTTCTACCAAAGCCAATTCTTCATCTGTCATTTTTGAAAAATGCGAAAAGTCGAAACGAAGATAATCGGGACCGACATAAGAGCCTTTTTGCTCAACATGAGTTCCCAAAACCTCTCTCAAAGCCTCATGCAGCAAGTGTGTCACAGAATGGTTGGCCTGAGAATTTTTCCTGTCTGCTGCATTTACTTTTGCATAAAAAACGGCTCCTGCATCTTTTGGGATAGCGTTAATTAAAGAAATGATCAATCCGTTTTCTTTTTTGGTATCCAAAACCTGGAAACTCTCAACTGCATTTTCAAGAACGCCTTTGTCACCAATTTGTCCGCCACCTTCCGGATAGAAAGGCGATTCGCTTAACACAACCTGATAAAATTCGCCGTCTTTATTTTCTATTTTTCTGTAACGTGTAATATACGTTTCTGATTCCAAAACATCATAGCCTACAAAATTTTCAGGTTTTTCTTCCAAAACAACCCAATCGTAAACTT
>DAMDNI010000117.1:0-8794 GCA_032083825.1 Bergeyella sp.
ATCTTTTGGCGAAAGCAGGAGCCGACAACGATATTGAAATGATTTGTCTTCCCGGTGCAACTGCGTTTGTTCCGGCTTTGGTGGTTTCCGGATTGCCGAATCATGATTTTTATTTTGCAGGATTTCTTCCTCAAAAAAAAGGACGACAAACCAAACTAAAACAATTAGCAGCAGAAAAAAAAACCATTATTCTCTACGAAAGTCCACATAAAATAAACACTACTTTGGAACAGATTAAAGAATTTTTCGGAGAAGAAACCAAAGTGAGTTTAAGCCGAGAAATATCCAAGAAGTTTGAAGAAACCAAACGTGGGACAATCAATGAGTTAATAGAGTTTTCCAAAAGTAAAACTTTAAAAGGAGAAATTGTTTTAATTGTGAATAATGTAATCTAATTCAATTAAAATTCTTTATTTTGTGAAAATCACACATTTTTAAATCTTGTTTTTTCACATTAAATCAGAAGAAAAAATAACAAATCTATATATGAAACAATTAGAAGGAAAAGTTGCCATTATTACCGGAGCAACACGTGGAATAGGAAAAGGAATTGCAGAAGTTTTTGCAAAAGAAGGCGCAAAAATTGCCTTTACGTATGCCGGTTCTGTGGAAAAAGCAAAAGCTTTGGAAGAGGAGCTTTCTTCCGTTACGCAAATCAAAGGATTTCAGTCGGATGCATCGGATTTTGATGCAGCTCAGAAATTGGTTGAAGAAGTTTTAGCGGAATTCGGGCAAATTGATATTGTGGTAAACAACGCCGGAATTACAAGAGACAACCTTTTGTTGAGAATGTCCAAAGAAGATTGGGATACCATTATTAAAGTAAATTTGGACTCTGTTTTCAACCTTACAAAAGCAGTGATTAAGCCAATGATGAAAGCAAAATCGGGTTCCATTATCAATATGACCTCCGTTGTTGGAGTAAAAGGAAATGCAGGACAAGCCAATTATGCCGCTTCTAAAGCCGGCGTTATCGGATTTACAAAATCGGTTGCTTTAGAGTTGGGATCTCGTAACTTCCGTTGTAATGCAGTTGCACCAGGATTTATCGAAACCGAAATGACCGCTGCTTTGGATGAAAAAACTGTCCAAGGTTGGAGAGATGCGATTCCTTTGAAAAGAGGAGGACAACCGGAAGATGTTGCCAATGCGTGTGTTTTCTTAGCAAGTAATAATTCAGCGTATATTACCGGACAAGTTCTGAATGTAGACGGCGGAATGCTAACTTAATATATGATTATCAATAAAATACAAGACTTTTGTGAACATACAGAAGTCTTTTTTTAATGTTTTTAAAATGATAAATATTTCAGATCATGAATATCAAAACCCGCTTCTTGTTTTCGCTTTAGAATCTGAAGCTGGAAAAGAGTTTGAAGAGTTCCATAAAATTTTTGTTGGAGTAGGAAAGGTGAATTCTACATATCATCTTTTGAAAGGTATTCAAAAATACAATCCGGACATCATTATCAATCTCGGAACAGCAGGAAGTACCGTTTTTAACAGGGGAAATGTGGTTTGCTGCACCGAATTTATTCAGCGGGATATGGAAGTTTCTGCTTTAGGATTTCAAAAATTTGAAACTCCATTTTCGAGTGATTCTATTATTTTGAATCATGGTTTAGATATAAAAGAGCTACCAAAGGGAATCTGTGGAAGCGGAGATCAATTTGAAATGGAACACAAGAATCACGAATATAATGTGATTGATATGGAAGCTTTTGCTTTAGCAACGGTTGCAAAACGAGAAAACATTCCCTTTTTATGTTTAAAATATATTTCCGATGGTGCAGACGGAAATGCTGTTGAAGATTGGAAAGAAGAAGTGAAAAAAGCTGCAATTGCTTTAAAGAAAAGCTTAGAATAAATAAAAGAGGAATAAATTTAAACTTATTCCTCTTTTTAGTTTTAAGAGTTAAAGATTTGGTTTTCTTGCTCTTGTACACGAATGAAAGTAGTTCGTTTGGAAAGCTCTTTCAGTTTTGAGGCTCCAACATACGTACACGTAGAACGAACTCCGCCTAAAATGTCTTTTATAGTTTCTTCCACTTTTCCTTTGTACGGAACTTTTACGGTTTTTCCCTCTGAAGCCCGATATTCCGCAACACCTCCGGAATGTTTATCCATAGCAGTTTTGGAACTCATCCCGTAAAATGATTTGAATTTTTTTCCGTTTTCTTCAATCAATTCACCTCCGCTTTCGTCGTGTCCGGCAAGCATTCCGCCCAACATTACGAAATCGGCTCCGCCTCCAAATGCTTTTGCAACATCGCCGGGAACTTTGCAACCGCCATCACCAATAATATGTCCGCCTAAACCATGAGCTGCATCTGCACATTCGATAATGGCGGAAAGTTGCGGATAACCAACTCCCGTTTTTACACGTGTGGTACAAACGGAACCGGGACCAATTCCTACTTTTATGATATCGGCTCCTGCAAGAATTAATTCTTCCACCATTTCTCCGGTGACTACATTTCCTGCGATAATGGTTTTATCGGGGAAATTTTTTCGGGCTTTTTTTACAAAATCCACGAAATGTTCGGAATAACCATTGGCAACATCAATACATAAAAATTGAATTTTGGGGTGAAGCTGAATAATCTGTGCAATTTTTTCTTCGTCCTGACTTCCGGTTCCGGTGCTCAAAGCGATATAATTATAAATGCTTTCCGGTTGTGAAGAAAGAAAATCCGTCCATTCTTCAATGGAATAATGTTTATGAATGGCGGAAAGAATTTTTTCTTCGGCTAAAGCAACTGCCATTTCAAAAGTTCCCACCGTATCCATATTTGCTGCGATTATCGGAACGCCGCTCCATGTTTTTTTAGAATTCCTGAATGTAAATTCCCTTTCTAATTCTACTTGCGATCGGGATTTTAGTGTGGAACGTTTCGGGCGGAACATCACATCCTTAAAACCCAATTTTATTTCGTATTCTATTCTCATTCGAATTAAATTATGAATAAAAATAGCAATACTTTTTAAGATTCAAAACAAAAAGAAAAAACTTCCTTAATTACAAGGAAGTTTTTTCTTTTTTTTTCATCATTTTCATCAGGGTGCAAAAATGATGAAAAACACGATATTAAAAAATGAACCTGGGTTAAAAAATTCGTTTGCGGATGCGGCTTAAGGCCTGAGGCGTAATGCCGATATATTGTGCAATATATTTTAGAGGAACCTGTTTTAATAATCTTGCATTTTTACTGAACAAATTCAGGTAGCGTTCTTCTGCCGTTTCATACAAAAGAGAAAGTTCGCGTTCTGCTTTTTCCAGATAAAGAGCTTCTGTAGATTTTCTTGCAATAATATTTCCTAACGGGATCTGATAAATTTTCTGAAGATTTTCATAAGAAATTCTCCATATATTAAGGTCAGTAAGCGCTTGAATATTGTATTGAGAAGGCTTTCTTTTCAAAAAGGAATCATATGCGCTGAGGTAAGAATTTTCAAAAGTGATTTTGATAGTAAGATCTTTTTCATTTTTTGTTGTAAAAGTTCTTGCTACTCCTTTCTCAACAAAGCTTAAGTAATTTTCTATTTCGCCTTCCTTTAAAAGAAAATCTTTCTTTCTGAATTCACTCTTTTCCATGTTTTCAGAAAAAAGGAGCCAGATGTCATGGGGAATATCTATTCCTCTTTCAGCAAGATAAAACCTGTAAAAATCAAAACTCATCCAGGAAAATTTTATTTTAAAATTTCATGACTTCCTGTAAATCATTGAGATATTCATAGGCAGTTAAATCAAATTTTACCGGAACAATGGAAATATATCCGTTTGCTAAAGCCGTTTCGTCAGCATTTTCAGAATCATCCATGTTATTGAAATATCCTGTAAGCCAGTAATATTTTTTCCCATGAGGATTTACTCTTTCATCAAAGCTTTCTTCCCATTTTGCATGAGCCTGCTTACATACTTTTATGCCTTTGATTTCCTCTTTTCTGAGCTTTGGAATATTTACATTTAAAACAATCCCTTTTGGAATGGGGTTTTCCAGTACTTTTCTTACAATATTCTGAATGTATTCTTTCGCCTGCGTGAAATCTGCTTCCCAGCTGAAATCCAGAAGAGAAAAGCCAATTGCCTGCAGACCTTCCACTCCTGCTTCAACAGCCGCTGACATTGTTCCGGAATAAATAACGTTAATAGAAGAATTGGCTCCGTGATTAATTCCCGAAACTACAAGATCCGGTCTTCTCGGAAGGATTTTATCCAAGGCCATTTTTACACAATCTACCGGAGTTCCGCTGCACGAAAAATCGGTTTGCGGGCCTTCAAGATTTAGTTCTTCGTAGCTTAAAGTAGAATTGATGGTAATGGCATGTCCTTTGCCGCTTTGAGGAGAATTTGGTGCAACAACCACCACGTCTCCGATTTCATTCATAAATTGTATAAGATTTCGTATTCCGGGAGCTGTAATTCCGTCGTCATTGGTTACTAAAATCAAAGGTTTCTGCATGAATCTAATTTTTAACAAAAATACTTAAAAAATAAACGCACTTTTATAAAAAGGTATTAACTTTGATACTTTATAGTCGTTTGTAACGAAATTTATAATTTTTCAACCTATTTCTAAAATCTTAAAATGTTTAAAAAGCTTAGATTAAACAAACTCATGTGGTTTTTGCCACTTACTACCCTTATATTTTGCTTTAATTCGCCTAAAAATGATGATGAGAAAATGCAGACCATCATGGTCAGTGTAAAAAACACGCTTTCTTATCTTCACTACAGTCCAAAACCTATTAATGATGCGTATTCTCAGGATGTTTATGATCATTATTTTGATATGGTAGATCCTTCTAAAAGGTTTTTCCTGAAATCAGACATGACAGAATTTGCAAAGCATAAAACAAAACTGGATGATTATTTGAATCAAGGGAATCTCATTTTCTATAAAACGACTATTGACCGTCTTTATCAAAGAGTGGATGAAATTGACAAAATTACACAGGATATTTTCAGCAAACCCATTAATCTTGACGAAGATGATGAATTGTATTTGGAACCCAAATTAAAGCAATCTCCTGCAAACCAGCAGGATCTTTATAATGAATGGAAGCGTTATATCAAATATAATATTCTTCTGGAAATGGAAACCTTGAACAATAAGGAGGAAACTCAGAAAGAGAAGAAAGATTCTGTTCAGAAATATAAGCTTAAAGACACCATCAAGCTCGAAGTTTTTACAATGGAACAAAAGCGTGCAAAGGCAACCGATGAAGTGAAAGACCTTGTGTCCGATACTTTCAGAAGGTTTAAGAAAAGAAATAAGATGGATTGGTTCACGGTTTATATGAATGCATATACCGAAGTTTTCGATCCTCACACCAATTATTATTCCCCTAAAAACAAAGAAGATTTTGACAGCCAGTTTACCGGTAAAATTATCGGGATTGGAGCTTTAATCCAGGAAAAGAAAGGATATCTTTATTTAGGGCCACTTACTATTGGTGCTCCCGCATGGAAATCAAAGCAGCTGACAGAAGGAGATAAAATTCTTAAAGTAAAATCCAAGCCTAATGAAGATGCTGTAAACGTTGTCGGAATGCTTTCCGATGAAGCAGTTCGCCTGATCCGCGGTGAAAAAGGAACTCCGGTAACACTTACCGTGCAGAAAAAAGATGGAACCGTGAAAGATGTCACAATGATTCGTGAAGAAGTTGCGATTGAAGACACTTTCGCCAGAAGTATTGTCGTAAATGCTCCGAACGGTAAACGATACGGATTTATTAACCTTCCAAGCTTTAATGCTGATTTTGAAGATGCAAAAGGAAGAAACGCTTCAGACGATATCAAAAACGAAATTATTAAGCTAAAAAAACAAAATATTTCGGGAATTATCCTGGATCTAAGAAATAACGGAGGAGGTTCTCTTACCGAAGTTGGTGATATTATGGGGCTTTTCATGAATGCCGGTCCTTATGTTCAGGTAAAAGACGGAAATGGTAAAATTCAGACTCTGAAAAACAAAACCAATTCTCCGATCTGGACAGGCCCGCTTCTTATCATGCAGAACGAGCTTTCTGCTTCTGCTTCCGAAATCCTCGCAGGAGAGATGCAGGATTACGGAAGAGCCGTGATTTTCGGTTCTTCACAATCTTTCGGAAAAGGTACGGTTCAGACCTTTGTTGACCTTAACAGATTCCTGAATACCAGTGAAGATTTCGGTTCTTTAAAACTGACCATTCAGAAATTTTACAGAATCACAGGAGAATCCAACCAAAGAAAAGGGATTGAATCGGATATTAAAGTAAATGATTTTTTCAGCTATGCAGAAATTGGAGAGCGTTATGAAGATTTCCCTTTAGCATGGGACAAAATTCCTCCAACGGAATTCACAAAGGTCAATTACTTTGATCTGAACAAAATTCGTTCGGATAGTGAGGTTAGAATAAATTCCAATAAATACTATCAGCTTCTGAAAGAATCCGGAGAATGGAAAGAAAAGCTTGATAAAGAAGAAAAGATTACGCTTAACCAGGCTAAATTCTTTGAACTGATGAAACACAGAAAGTCTCAGATCGACAAGTTCAAAGCATTAGATAAAATGAATAACGGACTGAAATTCTTCCTGCACCCTGACGAAATTACTAGGGAGAAAACAGATGAAGCTTTCAAAAAGAAAACAGAAAACTGGGTTAAAAACCTTGGGAAAGACTTCTATCTCCAGGAAAGTATTAATATCATTTCTGAAATGAATTGATGATGACCAACGAATAAAATCAATAAAGGCAGGATTTCAAAATCCTGCCTTTATTTTTTATAAAAAATTAAAGAAGTTATTTAATCTCAAAACAGGCAACTCTTCCGCCCGCATTTCCGGTTGGCTGTGTGTGGAAGTCATCTTTATCAGCATGGATAACCAGTGATTTTCCCATTATATTTTTGCTTTCGTCGCTACATCCGAGACACCATTTATCCGTATCAAAAACAAATCGGACAGATCCGTTTGCATCAGCGGTGATGTTCCCGATATCACCCATGTGAAAATGTTCTGTATCCCATTTTCCATGATCGTCTTTTGCGGGATTCCAGTGTCCGCCTGCAGAACTTGCGTCTGTTGCAGAGCAGTCTCCTTTTTCATGAATGTGTACCGCATGTAAACCGGGAGATAATTTGTAAACCATCAAATCCATCTGGACATTTTTGCCTTTCTGCGTAAAAATGGCCGTTCCCTGAACCTGTGTTCCGCTTTTGGAACGGATGCGGTATTCTTTCGTTGTTTTACATGAAGCCAGCACCAATAAGGCCGCAGCCGCAAAAGATATTGTTGTTTTCATAAAATTGATTATTTTTTTAATAGTGAATTAAAATTACCCACATTTAATCCTAGTAAATTTATAATATTCCATATTTCTGTTATTATATTTTCAGTAAAGAATTTTTTTGAAAAATATTTTTCTCTCCCAATATTTTATAATGATTATTTCTCTTGATGAATACTGTACTTCTGTTTCATACAATAATTACGGTTCAGAATAAGAAAATGACCGTTCAGTCAGCTTTCTTTTTAATCAGAGCTTTTACAGAATACATTTGCTTCAAAATAATATGCAATGAAAACCTCAGTTTCAAAATTTTTAATCTTACTATTGACAGCAGTTTCAGTATCAATGTTTTCTCAGGTCACAATTTCAGGGAAAGTGCAATTCCGGAACAAAGGCGTGAAAGATGTAAATGTCACTCTTAAAGACACATATGACGGAGCAACTACGGATTCCGAAGGTAATTACTCATTTCAGACCTCTGAAAAAGGCAATCATATTTTGATTTTTACAAGCCCGCAATACACCGAAATTCAGAAAAATATTGAAATCGGATCCGAAAATATGCTCACCAATGTTGATATAAAAGAAAGAATCAGCGAAATTGATGCAGTTGTCATTACTGCCGGAGCAATAGAAGCCAGCGACAAGAAAAGAGCGACAGCTTTGCTTACCCCGATTGATATTTATACGACAGCAGGCGCAGATGCTCAGATTTCTTCAGCACTGAATTATCTTCCGGGTGTTCAAAAAGTAGGTGAAAGCGAAGGCCTTTTCATTCGTGGCGGAAGCGGTACAGAATCCAAAATTTTTATGGACGGAGCTTTGATCAACAATTACTTCACAAGCTCAGTTCCGGGAATTTCGGGAAGAGATCGTTTTAATACATCCCTTTTTAAGGGAAATATTTTTTCAAGTGGCGGATACTCTGCGCTTTACGGCCAGGCTTTATCAGGTGTTCTGATTCTGGAAAGCATTGATTTTCCGGATGTAACTTCCTATGATTTCGGAGTTTCGCCTATTTTTTTAAATGCAAGTTATCAGAAAGTAGATTCTGCAAAAACATATTCTTTCGGTGCAAGCGCAGGATATTCCAATATTGATCTGATGAGAAAAACGTTCAATTTCAATACCGACTTTACAAAAGTTCCACAGGGTTTTGATTCTAATTTTAATTTCAGGATTAAGACAAAATCCGGCGGAATGCTGAAATATTACGGAAGCTTCGATACCAATTCTGTAGCAGTGAGCAATCCGAGCCTTGAAACCGAGTATGATCAGAATGCTTTTGCAATGAAGGGTAGCAATACTTTCCATACACTTTCTTATCGTCAGAAAATGGGAACATATTTGATGAATTTAAGTTCTTCTTATTCATTCAATAAAACAGATTTGGATATTGATTATGAAAAAAACCACTCAAATATTTACGGTTTTGAAAATAATATAAAAAGCAGTTATCTGAATTTTAAAGGAGTTTTGGAAAGGAAAATAGGAATTATCAGCAGCATTCGCGGAGGAA
>DAMDNI010000118.1:0-1834 GCA_032083825.1 Bergeyella sp.
TGGTAAATGAGGTGAATGTAAATAGATTCTGCCCGGTAACAAATACGCGTAAGTTTTTAAGGCTTCTCAGCATATCCTTCTTAAAGGTATATCCTACACTAATTGTTTTCAATCTGAAGTAAGATCCGTCCTCAATAAAATAGCTAGACGGTCGTGTTTCGTTGTTTTTATTATCTGTAGAAAGTGCCGGAATATTTGAGTTGGCATTTGAAGGAGTCCAGGCATCTAGTGTATTGGTTCCGTAATTAAATGAGAAATAAGAAAAATCCCCCAAAGCTCTTTGTTGATTATAAATATCATTTCCCTGCTTACCATCAAAATATGCGTTGAAATCAAAGTTTTTATAGGATAAAGAAAGGTTAACTCCATAAATGAAGTCAGGATGAGGGTTTCCTATTATGGTTCGGTCTTTCTCATCAATAACTCCGTCGAGATTTATATCTCGATAACGAATCCTTCCCAATCCTTTCCCTGGTTGGGCCGCATGGATAGCCACTTCTTCCGGTGTCCTGAATATTCCGTCTGCTATATATCCGTAGAACGAGGCAATTGGTTGTCCGGGCATCGTAATCGATACATTATTGAAAAACAAAAAGTTATTATCTGTATCTAAAGATTCTACTTTGTTCTTATAATGAGAAATATTGAAATCTACGCTATATTTTAGTGCGCTTGTATTTTTGTTTTTAAAACCTAGTGTGATTTCAAATCCTTTGTTGGAAACTTCACCGGCATTGATGGTTTGCGAGGTTGCTTCCCCCAAAATTGCCTGCGCAATAGGTTGTAGCAGTAGGTTTTTCGTTCTCTTATCAAAGAGGTCAAATGTAACATTCACTCTGTTATTGAATAAACCGACATCAAGACCTCCGTTATACTGTGTGGTGGATTCCCATTTGATATCAGGATTTGCCTGTCTGGTTTGTAAAATTCCCTGAATTGTTCCAATACCATCGCCATCAATATCGTAATCTGCAAATTCTACAACATTTCCCGTGGTGTTGTTTACATAAGAACTTAAGTAAAGATAATTGGCAATTAAGTCGTTACCATTTACTCCCCAAGAACCTCTAAGTTTAAAGTTTGAAATAATTTTTGAGTTTTGAAGAAAATTCTCTTTATCAAGATTCCATGCTACAGAAGCTGAAGGGAAATATCCAAATTTATTATTGGGGCCAAATCTTGAGGAGCCATCTCTTCTAATCGTTCCTGATACGATGTATTTGTCTCCAAACACATATTTAAGGGAAGCAAACTGTGAAATTTTCCTATATTTTATTTCATTTTTGATGGTGGTGTACGCCGATGCGGGAGAAACAATATAGAGCGGATATTGTGTAATATCTACACCACGGATTCTGTCTGTAACCAGATCTTCATCTTCTTTGGTAAATTCTATACCTCCAAAAACATTGATTAAATGTCTGCCAAACGCTTTTTCATATTGTGCCAAACTGGTCCATATTGTTTTCAGTGTTTCGTTGTTTACATCATCCACATCTATTCTGCTGAATGTGCTTGGGATAGATGTCATCTGTACAAATGGCTGTGTTCTTGTTTTGAAGTTAAATTTATTATAATCAAAATTTAAGGTTGTGCTCACCATTAATCCTTCAATCGGCTTTACTTCCAGAAAAATATTTCCCAAGGCTCGGTTGCTCACCTGCACATTTTTCCGGTTTGCCCAAAGATTGGCAACAGAGTTCGGTTTGTCCTGAATTGTAGGAGCGGTGTAAGTACCTAAAGTGGTATACACCGGTAATAAAGGATTTTGTAAAATGGCATTTTCAAACTCATTTGCTTTTACTTCGGCATAATTTGAATATAAAAAGTTTTC
>DAMDNI010000118.1:1844-5712 GCA_032083825.1 Bergeyella sp.
GCATTGTACCTTTCGTAGTACGTATGTCTCTGGATTCCGTTATCCCGGGCATAATTCAAAGAAGAAAAAACCTGAAAGCGGTCTCTCCCAATACGATAAGATAATTCGTTGTTATGCGAAACTGAATTATTAATGATCGCATCTACCCAATTCGTATCTGAAGAGCGGATGATATTATTCTGATCAAGAAATTCCGGAATAACGAAATGCTGTCCATTATCCTGCAATACATTGAAATTTCCGGTAATTCCGTCGTTCTTTCGAGCCCGATAATAGACATCGGCCCATTGTCGGGCATTCAAAATATTGATTTTGTCTCGAATCATATTGATGGTGGCCTCTGTTCTGAAACCAAATTCTCCTTTTCTACTTTTACCTTTTTTGGTCGTAATAACAATTACACCGTTTGCTGCCGACGTTCCATAAATAGCAGCTGAAGCTCCATCTTTCAGAACCTGTATGGATTCTATTTCGTCCGAATTTATTGCTGAAGGATTAAAGGTTTGTACGCCATCAATAACCCACAACGGACTGGAGCCGGATGTAACAGTAGTAAGCCCTCGTATGGAAATCTGAGAGTCATTTCCACCGGGCGTTCCACCAGAATTCACCTGCAATCCGGGTACTCTTCCCTGCATTGCGGTGATAATATTTGGTGATGCTTCTTGCGCCAAATCATTTGTGTTTATAATCGTAATTGCACCTGCAATATTTGATTTTTTTTCTTTAACATAACCAGTTAAAACTACTTCCTGAATGTTTTGTACGGCAAGTGTATCTCTTTCTTTTTTCTGTGCATCCAAATGCAAATAGAGAAAGAAAAAGGCTGCTAATGAGATTTTTATGTTTGTTTTCATAAAAGAGATTGTGTTAATTTTTTTTTTTACTTTTCTCCTGATTGACTATCGTTAATGAATTGACTGATGTCTTCCAAAGAACGTCCTTTAGTTTCAGGCATGAAAAAGCGAACCCATATCAATTGGAAAACCATCATTACAGTAAATACACAGAAGACAACATCTTCCCCGATAGTTTTGAATAAGAATGGAATAAAGGAAGGAATTAATGCTGCCAGAATCCAGTGAACACTACTTCCAAATGCTTGTCCCGCAGCCCGTAATTTATTCGGGAAAATTTCCGAAATAAACACCCAGATCACTGAACCCTGCCCAATTGCATGTGCGGCAATAAATAGAAAGAAAAAGAACGGGATAAATTTACCATTCCAGTTCATGATAAAAAATATACTGACCAGCCCCAGTGAAATGATGTATCCGACAGAGCCAATGTACATTAAAGTTCTTCTTCCAAATTTGTCGATAAGAGAAATGCCTACCAACGTAAAGATCATATTGGTAATACCTATTCCGATACTGCTAAAGAAGGATGCTGATTTTTCTAATCCTGCAATCTCAAAGATTCTGGGAGCATAATATAAAAATGCATTGATACCCGAAAATTGATTAAAGAAAGCCATGAAAAATGCAAGAAACAGAGCTGTTCTGTATTGTGGTGAAAAAATTGTTTCTTTCCCTCGTTCTTGTTTTTTTTCTGCAAGGACATTGTTTATTTCTTTTTCTGCATCCTCATTTCCGGAGACTTGCGCTAAAACATGAAGTGCTCCTTCTTTATCGTTTCGATATTCTAACAACCATCTTGGGCTTTCGGGCACCTTAAACATCAGTAGAAAGAAAACTAATGCCGGAAACGCCTGAACACCCAACATCCATCGCCATGCATCTTCGCCCAATCCTCTTAGCAAATAATTACTTACATAGGCTAATAGAATACCGAAAACAACATTAAACTGATACATGGCGACCAACCTTCCCCTCTTATCAGCAGGTGCAATTTCGGAAATATATGCTGGTGCACAAATGGTGGATATACCGATCCCTATTCCCCCTGTGAATCTAAAAAGTGCAAACGTATACGGATCATGCGCAAAAGCTGTCCCTAATGCGGAAAATAAAAACAAAATACCAATGAACAGCAGTGTTTTCTTTCTCCCGAATCTGTTTGTCGGATATGCGCCGAAAAGCGCGCCGAGAACTGTTCCCCACAGTGCCATAGACATTACGACCATTCCGTGAAACAAATCAGAACTTCCCCATAATTCTTGCAGCTGCTTATCTGCTCCTGAAATAACGACCGTATCAAATCCGAACAAAAAACCAGCAAGAGATACTACAACTGACCAGAATAATAATCTATTAAATTTCATAATTTTAGAAGAATATTTAGTTTTATTTTTGTTTAAGATTATACAGGGTTGCATTTACCGTTGCATTACCTCCTTCAGTAAACATATCAACGCCTTTTGCATCGGGTAGTGTCGGGAAAAATCTGCCGGTAAAATGGGATTTGCCATCTACAAAAACTTCCAAAACAGAACCGTCGATGTATATTCTTACATTGAATTTTCCATTGCTTATATTATAGTTGCCTTTACGGATATCTTTTCTCACCTGTGTACTGTTGGAAGACTGAGAGGCATCTACCACCCATTGTTTGGCAACGGCATCATAATACACTTTATACTGTTCCTGTCCATTGGCTGATTTTCCAAAAATGAATCCTACTTTTGAAGCATTTCCAACATCTACAGTCGCTTCCATTTCAAAATGTCTGTTTTGATAGTTTCCAAAATAACCAGAACCATTTGGAGTAATATTTAAATTATTGAATGTTTGTGTCGTTCCCCTTAATGCATTGAGATTAGGGTGAGGTGTGATGACAAGGTTATTTTCGCCATTCAATGTCCAGACTTGTGGTACACTAAAAAGATGTGCCCAACCTTGCTGCTGCTGAAACTCGGCGGTTACTTCATCCGGAATAATTCCAATAGCGGTGGCTTTTCCGTCTTTATCCGTACTTACCGTTGGTGACAGGAATCCGTTTACTACTTCAAAATCTTTTGACTGGCTGTTATCTGCCACAAACTTACCATTGACGAAAGTTCCTGTCCAGTAGAAAGTTCTAGCTGGGTTCGATGAGGAATCTGGTGTTTTCTGTACTACAAGAATTTTCTTGCCGTTAGGGAAGGTATAGATAACCGGCATTTCCCAGAACTGTCCATCACCACTTCCTATTTTTCCCTGAAAAGCCACATCGCCACCTTCCCAGTTTTTGAAGTCTGTGCTGTGATAATACACGATATTTCCTCCTACACCAGATATACCGCTGCCTATGATCATATGATATTTACCATTCTCCCACCATACAAAAGGATCTCTGAAGTCCATATTTACGCTTGGCGGAGCCTGCGGAATTACAGGATTGGAAGCATCTTTAATAACGGTGGCAAAATTGTCATTGGAAGTTGCGATGCCGATTCCCGCTCTAATCCCATTGACACCGGTGTAATAAAGAGTTGGGGTACCATCTTGCTGAATAATACTTCCTCCGGACCAAATACCTTCTTTTTCCCAAAGTTGTTCCGGCCATAAAACAGGATTTTTCTCTGACCAGTTTACAAGATCGGGGCTGGTAAAGTGTCCCCAGTTTTGTTTCGCAATACCAAGAAAAACATCATTCTTCTGGAAGAACATATGGTATTCGTTGTTATGGTAAATCAAACCGTAAGATTCATTTGCCCAACCATAATCAGGAACAGCATGGTATGTTGGCCGATTAGTGTCCGCTGAATAATCAAAATCTGTATTATACGAAGCTTCTCCAGGGTTTACATAAGCACTGTAAATGAAATTCGCAACCTCGTCCGTACATTCACCTTCATAAATTCGTATTTCATCAATACTTCCGCTAAAACTGGTTCCGGCATCATTTGTCAGGGGATTTTTTCCGACTGTAATTTTGGTGTCTCCGGTTGGATACGAGATGGTTCCGTTTGGTAACGTTCCGGATT
>DAMDNI010000118.1:5722-8739 GCA_032083825.1 Bergeyella sp.
ACGTTGTTCAGGTAAATGCGAAAATTTCCCTGCTCTGGATTGATGCCTACCTGGATATTACTCCATTTAAATTTATCAACACTTTGTGTGGTAACCTGTTCCGCATAAGAACCGTTGATGTAATACTGAACAACGATATTGCCAGAATTATTAATACCTATTGAAAACCCCGTACTGCTATTAGGCTCACTGGTAGAAATCATAGGAGCATACGATAATGGGTAAGACCTTGGCGCTGCCCATAATGACACAACTATTTTAGTTGGAGATAGGGTATTTGTGGAAACACTTCCATCAAAATAATTGGTTAATCCATCAAAAAATAATGAAGATCCAGAAACGCCTGTCATTCTATTGATATGATTACCATGTATTGTGAAGGTTTTATTGGTTCGTGTCTCGACAGTAGTGTTGCCAGATGTTTCATCGGTTTTGAACTCCATCAAGAGAGAAATAGGAAGCGTGTCTTCCTGATTAACGATCCTAACCAAATCTTCCCTGCATGAAAACAATACGTATGAAATAGAAAGGAAGATTAATAAAGTTAATTTTTTCATAATCTTATATTTACCAAGTTTTATTAATTTTTTTGATGTTTATCTTTTTTATGAGATTTCCTTTTCCCGAAATCTTAATGATATTGTATTCATTGTTCGGAAAGACCAGATCTGTAATCACGTATTTTCCATTATCAACAAAAGTTTCTACAGAAGATTTGTCGGTCAGGATTCTAAATTTTTTTGTAGTTCCTTTCTCGATTTTAACTTTATTGATGGCCATTTTTTTAAAGGCGGGATTAAAATCGGACTGCCCTGCGTTACTTCGGTCGAAAATCAATTCATTATTTTTTGAATCAAACCGAATGGCATAAAACTCATTATTCTCATTGCCAATTGTCATGTTGAAATTGGTATTTCCATTTATTTCTACATTTATTTCTGAAGTCTGTATGTCAGAATTTTTAAATGAAAATTCCTTTGAAAGAAGAATATTTTTTTTCGTAAGAATGTTTTTCTTAGCAATGTTGTCGAATGCTTTCACCGGATTACTGAAAAGTTCATACTCCCCATTTGCATAGTGAAGAGAAAGGTCTCTGGGGATTGTGGCGGCGCTTCTCCATACTTCGGTAGGGGTAGTTGTTGCATATTGCCAATTGCTCATCCATCCAATAAGGATTTTTTCTTTGGTATTACTGTAAGTAACGCCGGCATAATTATCAGAACCATAATCCAACCACAGATTTTTTGTTTGTTTTGTTGTAAATGTTTTTCCATCCCAATCGCCGACAAAATATCGTGTTCCTGAGCCTCCATTAATAGTTTCGTTTCCGTGGCTGATGATTAAAATCCATTTTTTTTCTCCATTATCCGCTTGCATCTCAAAGAGGTCAGGACATTCCCATACACCCGTAGAATATGGAAAAGTATCTTTGTACGTACTGAGATATGTCCAGTTTTTCAAATCATCGGATTCATAGAACTGAATTTCGTGGCCTGCTGCAAGAACCATTTGCCATTTCTGATTATTTTCGTTCCAGATTACTTTAGGATCTCTGAAATCTCGGATTTTTTTTGAATTAGGCAAGACAGGATTTCCTGCATACTTCGTCCATGTATTTCCATTATCGGTACTATAGGCAAGACTTTGATACTGAAAATCACTCTGTCCGTTTTTCTCCAGTTCAATATTATGCGAGGTATAAATGGAAACCAATGCATTCTTTCCAAAACCGGCCGAATTATTTTTGTCGACTACTGTACTTCCAGAGAATATCATCCCCAGTTCATCCGGGAATAATGCTATTTTTTCATGTTTCCAGTGTAAAAGATCTTTACTTGTTGCGTGTCCCCAGTGCATGGGACCCCATACCGATGCTTCCGGATAGTGCTGATAGAAAAAGTGATAAGTTCCGTTGTGAAATACTAATCCGTTTGGATCGTTCATCCACATTTTTTCGGGTGTAAAGTGAAATTGCGGGCGGTATTTTTCATTGTAGTAATTCTGACTCTTAATGAAAACTGAGATCGCAAAAAGAAATACGAGGTACAGTAAACGATGAACAGCGTTGCATTTAATTTTTAAAATGATCATATTTGCAGGGATTAATGTCTCAAACTTAAGTTAATATTACGTTAATATACGGGGAGTATTTGTTCAAATTGGTATGATTAATGTCTCAAATAACGGTGGATTTTTATTTATAAAAAGATTTCAACAAATCCTTTGTATCCTTTTATTCATAGGCCTTTTATGTCTTACTTCCTGCTATAAAACAAATGATGAAAAGGAAAAAGTAATTGGTTTTTCGCAATGTTTTTCAAATGATGAATGGCGGAAGGTAATGAATGAAGAAATTATTACGGAAATTACACTTTCACAGGGGAAGAAACTAAAACTCCTCCAAAAGAATGCAAACGGCAACACCCAACTACAAGCGAAGCAAATAGAGGAATTAGTAAATGAAGGAATTGATGTTCTATTAGTTTCTCCAAATGAAGCCCAGCCGCTTACCGATATTATTTCTAAAGTATATAAAAAGGGAATTCCAGTAATTGTTATTGATAGAAATATCTCCAATAATAATTTCAGTGCATTTTTAGGAGGAAATAATTTTCTTGTAGGTGAAATTGTGGGAGAAATGGTAAACGAAAAGTTCGCTCACAAAAAAGGACTTAGTATTTTACAAGTTACCGGTCTTCATTTATCCTCACCAGCTGAGCAAAGAAAAAAGGGATTTGAATCCAAACTGGATCCCCATCTTTTATCCAAAATGCAATATTTGGACGGAAACTGGCATTATAACATTGCCTTGAAAAAGCTTGACAGCTTATACCGAGATGGAGAATCTAATTATGACATTATTTTCGCCCATAATGATGAAATGGCATATGCAGCCAGTCTAATTGCAAAAAAGTACGGGAAATTTCCAGCAATTTATGGCGTAGATGGTTTACAGATTCCCAATGGAGGAATTGCTTTAGTAAGAAATAAACAAATAACCGGAACTGTCTATTATC
>DAMDNI010000119.1:0-6793 GCA_032083825.1 Bergeyella sp.
TCTATTTTGAATCTTTCAGAAGATCTTCCTGTATTATAGGTAGATAATTCCTTGATAATTTTGCCTTTATTGTCTAAAAGAATATATTTCCATTGCTTACTTTTGCTTTCTTGAATTGATATCCAAGTTGATGCTTCTGCATGAAAAGTATTGAAGCTCAAATCATCCCAGCCTAATTGTTTATATGAAATAATTGTAGATGTTATTTTATTGTTATCTAAATTCATATAATAATATTTTAGATAAGGATTCATATCACCATATACACCAGGAAATGTACAAACGATCGTCAAGATTCTGTTATTTACATAACTGTCTAAAAAATATTCTGATTTCGTGGTATGAAATGATGTTTCGGAAAAGGATTCTTTTCTATAGCTTAATACATTGGGTTGATTAGGATGCAGATACATTCCAATGCTGAAAATATCTCCGTTGATGCTGATTGTTCTTTGAGGTTTTTCGAAATAATCGCGACTGCTAAATTTCTTGATTGCTTTGGTTTGTATATTATACTGAACAATTGCGGATTGAACTTTATTGCTATTTAAATAAATTTCATGATCACCAAACTGATAAGCAAAATATAAATCTTCACCATTTGCTGCGATATTTGAAGGATTAAAAAATGATTTCCCAATCGATACCTTATCTTCGATTTTACCATCTAATGAAATGATGAACAAATTTAAATTAACCGATTTTATTCTCTGTTCTACTTCACCCTGTGAAACCAATGCATAAATTTTATCCTTATATCTGATGACAGAATTTATTTTATTGGAATATTCGTCTGCAATCTTAATGCTCCATTTGATTTTTAAGGTTTTTTTGTCATAATCATTCAGATAAGCGTATGAAGAATTTCCGTCATTAAGCTCAGTCCTGAAATTAATGCCTGCACAATAAATATCATCTTCATATACTTGGAATTCTTCAAGAAATTGGATGTTATCCAGGGATGCTTTCAATGTGTTTTTCTGTGCGAATAAAAAGTTGCCCAATGTTAGAAGCATTATTACAAAAGAAAATTTCATGGCTTATTCTATTATTTTTTACGATAGTCAAATATCGTAATTTTCAGAAATGTGTAGATTAAGTTTTAAAAATTGTTAAAATACATTGAAGCGTTTCAGCACATTTTTGGCTTAATAAGCTGGGAAATTCATTAAAAAATAAATCTCTTTCAAAATTAACTACTCACAAAGCCTCAGTATTTTTTTTCTCCGAATACAAAAAAACAAGATATTATTATTTTTATTTAGAATGAATTTAATTATCTTTACGCTCAGTTTAGTGCTTTTCTAACCAGGAAAGAAAGAACATCATTTTTCAAGCGTAAAAATTGAGTTTCCCAAAGAAAAAAAATCATAAAATAAGTTCACTTACAGGCATTTCTATCGTATTGGCTAATATGATAGGCACAGGTGTATTTACCAGTTTAGGATTCCAGCTGAATGACATCAGCAACATTTCAGTCATTATAACTGTATGGGTTTTGGGCGGGTTTTTTGCTCTTTCCGGAGCTTTCAGCTATGCGGAAATCGGAACTAATATTAAAAAATCCGGTGGTGAATATGCTTTTCTTTCGGAAATTTATAATCCTTTGACCGGTTATTTATCAGGATGGATTTCCATGACAGTGGGTTTTGCTGCGCCGATTGTTTTGTCTGCTTTGGCTTTTGTAGAATATCTTCCCTTCAAAACAGATTATCCTAAGATTTTGGCAGCAATCGTGATTTTGGGCATTACATTCATCCATTCTTTTAACCTGAAAGTAAGTTCCGGATTTCAAAATATAAGTACATTTATCAAAATCGCTCTTATTGTTGTACTCATCGCGCTTGGGTTTTATATTCCTTCTACTTCAGGAAATACCGTTTCTCTTGACCATGATTATTTTTCTCAATTGGGAACTACTGCTTTTGTGATTGCATTGATATACGTAACGTATTCTTATTCAGGGTGGAATGCTTCAGCCTATATAACAGAAGAATTTAAAACTCCTAAAAAATCACTGCTTATCTCTTTATTGGGCGGAACTTTCTTAGTAACAATTCTCTACACGCTTTTACAGATCGTTTTTCTGCGGCATGCTTCGATTAGTGAGCTTTCCGGACAGATTAATGTAGGAACAATCGCTGTAAAAAACATGCTCGGAGATTATGTCTCGAAAATTTTCAGTGCTCTTATTTCAGTTCTTTTGCTTTCCGGGATCAGTGCAATGATCTGGATCGGATCAAGAGTAACTGCCAGTATTGCAAATGACCACCAGCTTTGGAAGCCATTGCAATCGGACAAAAATAAAATACCTGTAAAATCATTGTGGTTCCAGTCATTCATTAGCATTATACTCCTTTTGTCCGGGACTTTTGAGCAGATTCTCATTTATTGCGGAATTTTACTCACTTTATCTTCAGCAATGACGGTTTTGGGAGTTTTCATTATCCGCTCAAAAAATAAAAATGCAGGTCAGGATACTTACAAAAGTCCTTTGTTCCCATTTTTCCAGATTCTTTTCCTTTTTCTTTCGCTTATCATGATTGTATTTGCGATTATTCGGACACCAAAAGAAATTGCGATAGGCTTTATGAATCTTATCATCGGTCTGTTCACATTTTATCTCAGCAAAAAAATGGAACGAAATATCAAAAACAATTAAATATTTTAAATAATGAATAAAACTTCGTCGCTTTGGATAAGTCTACTTTTTTGTATGCTTTTTATTGTCAGTTGTAAAACTTCTGCACCTCAAAATGAAACATCAGGTCTGGCATCAGATCAAGTTGCCGATCAGAAACTGGTGGATTCCATTCTTCAGTTTGGGTTGGATCGGGAAGCATTGTACACTATTTTAGGAGATCTGAAACCTATCAGTACACTTAATAGTTTTTCTTTTCCTTTAGCTAACGCAGATTCTACCAAAACGGCTGACGCAAATATTGTGGATATTGCAAAAAACCGTGCTTCTTTACAAAGAATAGAACGTATTGAAAAAGTTTTGAAAACCATTAAAATCCCTGATTTACGATTTGTTCTTTTACCTTATAAAGGTACACAGGGTTCCAAAACAAGAAATATGCAGATTTATGTCATGAGAGAAAGCCTTGTAAAAAAGAAGCTTAAGGAACAGGAGGCTTTTTTCGCCCAGTTCGGATTTGTTCCGGATACAGATCCGACAGTTCTTCTTACTGCAAACGAGTTTAATGACCGCTACGAGCGTTTCCGGGGATACGGATATTTATTCGGATATCCTGATCATGCGGTCGATTTCTATGTGAAAGCATCACAGCATAATGATAAGACTAAAGAATTTGTAAAGAGAAATTTTTTCCAGATTCCTGCACATACCAGAAATGACGGATACTTCGTATATGCTTATCCTCAGGATTATACTCCGAAAGCAGAAGTAGATTCTGTGATTTATCACAGAGCGGTCGGAATTTTAAAAGAATACAGAAAAGTGAGAGAAAATTATGTGAATAAAGACGGATCTCTACGCGCTTTGGAATTGATAAAGAATTTCAAAACGAATATTTCTAAATAATATATACTGGCTTTTATTTCAGTAAAAAAGGTTCACAAATTTGTGAACCTTTTTTACTTTTTTAAAACTGTCGTTTTCCGACATCTTTAATGACATTGATTGTTTTTAATGCCTGATTTTTAATATTATCATCCGAGCCTGAATTCAGAATGTCCTGGCAGGTTTTCAGGATGTTTTCCTTTTCGTAAGACATTCCGTACCATGATAAAGCTTCTAAAGCTGTAATACGGATTTCTGAAGAGTTTTTTTCATTTTTAATCAAAGAAATCACCGCGGGAACCAACTGATGATTCCGGTAACCTCGCATTGTTCTGAGCTCGCTAAGCAATTGTTTTTCAGTAGATGAAGGATTGAGAAGTATCTCTTTAGACGTTTGTGTTTTCTTTTTTTCGTAATCAAGCTTGTCTGCAGCTGCTTTGTACAATTCTGCAGAATTATTGATTAGCGGATTGTTTTTTAATTGTTTATCCAATTCCTTTTTTACCAGATCCTGATCCAGAAACTGGAAAATCCAATTGATCTTATACTGCACTCTTTCTGCTTCCTGATCATAAAGATCGACTTTTACAACAGGTTCTATAAAATCATTGCTTCCCACTTCGGTAACATCATAGATGCTTTTTCTTTTGATATATTCGTAGTTGTCAGACATCGCCAGCTTCAAAACTTTGTTAAAGGTTTCGTTCTGGTATTTTCTCAAAAGAAAATAGGCTTGGGTTCTTACCGATTCATACGGGCTGTCTATGAAATATTTATACAAGATTTCTGACATTTCCTTTTCATCCACCAAACGATATAATTCTGTTAAAGCATATGCCTGCAAATCGGCATCTTCAATTTTCAGGATTTTATACCATTCTTTTTTGTGAGTGGCTTTTCTTCCGAAAAGTTCGTTATACCGATTTTGGTTTTCTCCTGAAAAATGAAAGGTCGGATCTCCTAAAAGATGTGTTTCAAGGAAAGCCGTTTTTTTCAGTAAATGTCCTGCACGGATTCCTTGTTGAAGGATTCCGATCAGCTGTGTTCCCCATAAATCCTGCAAAACACCAACCGAATTGGCAAATGCAACCACGTTTTTGCCTTCCGAAAAAGGATAATGTCCTGCGAGATAATCTTTTTCATGAAATGAGCCTGTAAGACAAGAATTGAGATAAACAACGCGTGTGTTGATATTTTTCACATCTTCAATATGAAGATCCAGATTGTGATTGTATACAGAATCCTGTTCAATCATATCCGGGGAAAAAGCTTCATTAAACCATTTGTCATTCAATCCCAGATTTTTCTGAAAATCAGTTTTTACTTTTTCCAGATCACGTTTGTCTTCTTTCGCCGACCTCATTTTGGATCGGATGTAACGGGCAACGTTATCCATTGAAGGCTGTGGTGCAGAAACATTCGGATAGCCGTTTAAAAGTTGTGTATCCACAGTTCCGTGTCCTGTCATAAAGGCAAAATCGGATTCTTCTTTCTTGAGTTCTGCAAGCAGAAGGTTTTTAAGGAAATCGGTATTCCTGAAATTTAAAAATTTGATGGAATTTCCCTGATGGAAAAGTTTTGGAAAGGATGATTTCAGCGCAACCATTTCTTCACCCCAGCTCAACGTAGAATTCGAATTATAGCCATGTCCGGTGGAAACAATCATTTGGTTGAGCGGATTGTTTTCTTCTCGGATCTTAATTATTTTCCGAAGATATTTCTTGATTTCTTCTGTGCTGTTTTCGGTTTGGGAAATGGGAGGCTTTATCCTTGCGGAATAAATGTCCATTTCAATATATTGGGGGCTTTCCGGCCTGATCTGGTAATAGAAATAGTTTGATTTTTCAAGATTTTCTTCTTGTTTAAGGAAGTCAAACTTTAAATCAAAATCATCATAAAAACGGTCTGAAGCCACTGATGAACGATCCCATTTTAGAGCTTCCGACATTTTAAAAGATGATGTCAGATATTGTGCACCACGAATCATCGGAATTGGAATATCACCTACGAAAACCGCTCCTTCCAGAGGCTGTTTGTCATTATCATATAATTTTTTTAAAACGGTTCGTATTTCATCGGGATTTTTCCATTGGTGATGAATGATGTATGTTCCTAAACCATCTTTTTCGACGCTTTTCTGGTAAGCTGTCAGCTCTTGTTTTGCTTCCTGATAAGTTTTGGAATCAACAATGATGGCAAAGGAAGTTTTGGAATTCAGGGACGGATTTATAAAAGTCTGTGCCTGAAATGCCAAATGAGCCCAAATAAGGACTCCGGCAATTTTGTATTTTATCATATTTTGATGAATTACATTGGCTAATTATACAGGCCAATGGTAAACATAAAGTAATTGTTGTTCAACCCTTTTTCATACAAACTGTTGGCAGAAAAGGATTGCAGATTTTCGTAAGAAGCTTTCAGATAAAGCTGGCTTTTGGTCTTTTTGAAAGTATCAAAAATAAACTGAATATCCAGCCGGTTTCCAAAAGTATTCAAAGTATTAAATAGATGATTCGGGTAGACAATTTCGTTGGCTGCGAAATTGGTCGAAATATCTTTCTGATAATACACGTATTCTTTCGAAAGGTTCGTTTTGTAAATAGCTTTATAAGAGGCCGAAATACTATTTTTACCTAAATAAAACCAGCGTTTCAGACCGATGTGCGCATTCAGGTTGGTAATAGATTCTTTGCTGTTTGTGGTCGGATATTGCTCGTTAAAATAGTTTATACCCAAACCGGAAAAAAAGCTGTACTGCAATTGCCCGATATGATTTCTCAATAATCCTTCGTAATTTAATCTCAATAGTAATGCGTCTTTCCAATGCATTTCTGCTGAAGTTAATACTTCGTATTGCTGAGTTGCGGTATTAAGAAACTGAACAAATTCGGTATCTGATGTAGCCCTGAATAATCCGTAAAGATCAAAATTATGATCTGCTTTTCTCCCCCGTATATTATAAAGAATTGTCCCTTCGAGATCGGTGTACTGATGTTCTCCCGCATTGAACGGTATTGAAGTGCCGTCTGTAGTTTTTTCAATATTATTTTTAAAACTGAAAATACTTCTCAACTGATGATTGGGTTTTATATCATAACCTAAGCTCAATCCTCCTCCAAAAGTATTTCCACGATACATTCTGGAAATTCCTCCTGTCATGATAATCGGACCATTATACAGATATTCTCCCAAGCCTAAAAGTTTGTAGATATTCTGGGGTTTCAAATGGTTTTCCAGCGAAATTGTTAAATCCTGTTTATAAAGATT
>DAMDNI010000119.1:6803-8692 GCA_032083825.1 Bergeyella sp.
CCGATTTTGAATTTTGAATTTAGGTCAAACATCAGTGCTGGTGTCAGCTCAATATTGATTGTCTTATCCAATGGCCTTGGGTCTTTTTGCCGGGCTCCGTTCAAAACTTCGTATTTAATTCCTAAACCTGCTCTTGTATACCGGTTGATATATGGCGAAATGATTTTGGTTTGCAGATAATAATGCTGCATTCTCCAGTCTGCATTGGCAGAGTCTACAATTTTGTAAGGATTATCCCGGTAAGGATCAGCCTGCGCTTTATGCCGGGTTTCATAATCATCATATTTTGAAAATGAAAATTTGCCATAAAACTTCCAGTTCTTTAAGGTTACAAAACGTTCGGACTGAATGGCAAATCCTTCTGATTTTTTAGCCATATAAGCATCTCTGAAATTATTCTTTTTATTAAAATATTCCAAAGTAGAATTCCCGATATTCACAGAATCCATATTTATAGCAAAAAGAGGGTTGTCTAATGCAATGGTATTCTGCCGGAACTTGATCACATGCCACAGCGAATCGCTGTTCTGTGCAGAGAAAAGTACAGAGCTAAGTACAGGAATTAAATACAATAGTTTTTTCATCCTATTTAAAAGGGTTTATATTACCAGCTTTTTGGTGTTGGAGGATTTCCTACTTGAAAGTCGTTTGAAGAGTTGTTGGTATCCAATAATACTTTACGGCCGTTGATTTCCTGTTTTACTTTTCTTTTCAGGGAAGTTCCGGTATAAGTTCCTCCTACAGTATTCATTCCTGCATCGATATTGGTAGGCAATCTTTTGCGGTCTGCTGTTATCGTGCTGTTTGCTGCGGCATCAAGACCATCAATAATATATTCTTTCGGAACTTTTACATACTGTGTACTAGCAGTAGAATTGGGTTCTGTAGAACGTTCCAAAGAAGCAGGGTTATCATGTTTGAAAATCACCAATCCGCTTCCAAAAACTCCCGGAACATAATCAAACAGAGTGGTTGAATATGCATAAACAATTTCTATGTTCGGTACCTCAGGATTGTCTGTATCCGGTGTATTAGGATTAGCAGTATAATACACTTCAAAATCGGCAATTCCCGGGCCTAAATTCACAGGAGAATTTGCATTTCCGTTTGGATCTGTTTTATGGTTGATCCCGTCAATAGCGATTACGATTGATTTACCAGGCTCAACAGGATGGTCTTTCCCTGTTCCCGGAATTTTAAGAACGAAAGCCAAATGTGCATCTGTAGATCCTTGTGTAATGAATCCGTAGAAACCGGTTGACGAAGTGGATGCTGCTTTTGTATTTCCGAATAATAGCCCGTCTGCATACAAAGTCTCTGTAGAATTATTATATATTTCAATGAAACCATCATAGAAGTAATTCGAGTTAGGAGCTCCTGAGTAATAGAATTCTTTGATTACCCAGTTTCCTACAGCTCCGCCTTCCAATTTCACAGTTTCAGAGCCATTGGCCGTAATGTGGATCTGTGCGATTGTAGCATTTAAGAAAACTTCGCTGGAAACTCCTGTTAAAGTTTCTGCTTCTGAAGCAGTAAGAGTTTTAGAAACTGTTACAGAATAATTTCCTTGGATAACTCCTGTAAAACTAGCTTCACCATTGCTGTCGGTTGTTTTTTCAGTTGCTACATTCGTAGTAAGGTTTGTTAAAACTACTTTAGCGTTAGCCGCATTTGCAGTACTGTAATTATCAGGATATTCTACTTTAAAAGTGTAATTCACCGTTGCTTCGCCAGGATTATCATCATCACGGCATGAAGTCACAAAAAGCATTGCAAGCGCTGCAAATACAAATAAAAACTTTGATTTCATAAGATAGTATTTTATATAATTATTATTTAGAGTTTTATTGAAATTTCGGAACCGAAAAAGAAAGCGATGTTTCTTTTTT
>DAMDNI010000120.1:0-8692 GCA_032083825.1 Bergeyella sp.
ATAAAAAAGGGTGTTTTCACCCTTTTTTCAAAACACCCGCATATTCTGATGAAAACATACGGATGTTTTTGCAAAAAGATACGGATGATTTGCTTAAAACGTCCGTATGTTTTAAATCCCGCCTTTTAGTGTATTGATTACAGCCTGTAGCTGCTGTATTATTTTGTCTTTATCTTTCAGGCGTTCTTCAAACAGGGCTTCAATCTTTTCTGTTTTTTCTTTATTCTCCTGGTAAAGATTTTGGATTTCTTGATGACCAACAGATATATCATAAAAATATTGTTGATTATAAACATTATTAGGAACTCCATCTAAAAGCTCATATACATGAGTTTCTAAAATATTGGAAATCTGAAAAAGACGATCTGCGGTAAGCTTGGCTTCATTCTTCTCAATTTTGCTGTAGGCAGTCTGGCTGATGTGTAATTCTTTATCCATATTTTCGTGAGAAAAACCTTTCTTTTTACGGTGTTCCTTTATCTTTTCTATAATTGCCTCCATTGTTTTCATAATTATTGTTTATAATTTTTGTTAAAAAGTAAAAATTATATGAAAAAATAACTGATTTATTGCTGAAAATTTCTATACTTGTACTAAGTAAACTTAAAAACAAATAATCTATGAAAAAAATAAATTTATTTTTTGTACTGGGTATTTTATTTTCGTTACTGGGCTGCAGGAACGAAAATATATTCGGATGCCCGAAATCCCAACCTTACCGGCGAATTTACCTTTAAGCAGGTATATAGGAAAGACATTCCGCAGATCATTAATTTTCTTACCGAAAGGACAGGCGATTTGAAAGTCCCTCTGAAAACGAATAATGCTTTGGGTAAAGAAACCGTTTTTGGAGAAATCTATACGGATTATATTGTAGAAAGCACCAATGAGAATGGAGAAACGTACTATACATTTTCCGTCATACCGTATACGGGAGGTGATGAGAGCAAAACCTATAATCTGTCCGTAAAATCGGACGGAAGCACTGCTGAATCTGCAAAAATCATCGTTTATTATCCGACTGAGGATTGGCTTTTGAACGGGAACGGAAATTTTTCTGTTTTTTCAGGAACAGCCTATACGTATTCATTAGACGGAGATATCGAATCTTCTGTAGAATATCACAAAGGTATGGCAGATCTTTGTAATCCTGATCCTTGTCCTGATTGTCAAGGTCCATCTAACCCTCCAGGAAATGGTGGTGGAACTTCTGGCGGTGGAGGCGGAGTTGGTGGTAATCCGCCTACTGGGACAGGTGGTCCTGTAGCTTATCCTCCTTACACACCTTCATCTCCAACTCCTGGTCAATCTGGCACTACAGGGGGCGGTCAATTGTGTTATTGGACTTGTATATATAATGATGAGGGTGAATGTTATAAAATGGAATGTATTACAGTTGTTAGTGCTCCAAGATTAGTAAATCCTTGCGGCGGCGGCGGGGTGGTGATATCTAATCAGAATGATCCGTGTAAAAAAGCAGCAGTACCTGCTAATAAAGCCAATGCAATTATGAAGGATACCAATGTCAATCCGAAATTAAATGTTTTGCAGAATCATGCATTCAATAGTAATACGGAATATGGTATGACTGTTACGCAGAATTCCAACGGAACTTATTCAGCACAGGATCCTTTTACAAGCAATGACCCCGGGAGTGTGGTCATACCTGCTCCTACCACCGGAAGTTATGTAGCCAATGCGCATTCCCATAATAAAGGAGGTGCTACACCTCCTTCCGTTTCCGATTTTTACAATTGTGTACAGGTCGCAGTAAATCACCCTGCTTTTAGCAGCAGCTTTACCTACTCTCATGATGGCTCTGTATTTGCTTTTGTAGTCACCAATAGGCAGGAGGCAACTGATTTTCTTGCTGCTTATCCTATGAGTACTAATTGGGATAGTGGAAGCAAATTATTTAATGAGGAAACTCAATTAGGAAAAGATTTCAATGATATATATGGTTCAATTAAAAAAGGAACGTTTCCAAATTATTCAGGAAGCGACCAAAATGATGCTTTGGAAACGGCATTGGCTTATGTTCTGGAGAAATATAAAACAGGAATCAGCCTTGCAAAGCAGGATGCATCCGGAAATCTAAAGCCTGTAAAAGCCGTTCCGTTTGAATATACAATACCTTATTCAGGCGGAAAGAAAATTACAGCATATAAAACCGAAATGTGTCCTTAATTTTTATTAAATATAAATTTATAATAATGAAAACAAAAATAATTATAATACTAAGCGCTCTTTTATTTAATTCTTATACTGCGCAAATCCAAATTCCTGAAGATAATATCACAATTGAAGGATATCCTACTTTTTATACACAAACAGTAAATAAATTAAACAATATTATTCCTAATAAAACTTACTATTACGGAAAAAGCTTATCTACATTTTTACAGGTTTTAAAACAAAATAATATTTTTGCGAAAGAGTATGACCCAGGTCCCTATGATAATAAACTATTAAAGCTAAGTTTTCTTTGGAATAGAGATATTGACAAGCTAAGGATGCAATACAATTATGCTAACCCCTATGTTTTAATATATTTCCAACACCCCTTTGATTACCAACAGGCTGTATCTATTATGAAAAATGGTTATCATTCCTATTGGAATCCTCAGGCAGAAAATTTCTTTAAAGATTTGATTGTTGAGAAGATAGAGTTCTGGTATGTGAACGGTTTAACAGATAAGAATTCTCCACCTAAATGAAAGGTCACAAAATATTATTGTTGTTTTTAATATGTAGCTGCGCTTCAAAATCAGTATATTTAACCCACTATTTATCCACATTAGAAAATATAAAAGAGTTTCCGGCAACGGAAAAAGAAGCTCAAATAATAGATTCATTAGAGCAAAAATCTGATGAACTTTTTGAAAAATGTGATTGGAAAAACCAAACTTGCATTGTTGGCTACCCAAGACTTTGGGTAGAATTTAAAGGAGGTAATAGTAAATTCCGTGAAGTATTGTTCCACAATTTCAAACTCCCCAAAAATGCAAAAGAGGGGGAAAATCGTATTCGTGTTATTATCGGAAATAATAATAATCTCGAAAAAATAGAAATACTGAAATATACCGATATAGAAACCAAAGCAGCGATTGAAGAAGTTTTTAAGATGAAAGAATTAGACAACTGGACATCTGCGGAAATTTATAGAATCCCCTTAAAGACACAGTTTGAAATCAGTATTTTTATTGAAAAAAAATCTTTCACAAACTAAGAACTAAGCTTAAAAAACATATAACAAATTAGCCAAAGTTGGTGAGAGCGTCCCATTTGTATCAAAAATAAAACGGTACGGCACCAGCGAGGGCGGATTCTTATAAAAATCTAATTGTTGAGAAGATAGAGTTCTGGTACGTAAGAGGGCTTACTGATCACAGTATGAATCCAAAGTAACCTAAGTTAAATAAACTAAGCCTCTTCGGAGGCTTTTAGTTTACCGTATATTAAAATTTTATAATTAAAAAAATATCTATCTTTGCACTCATATATCTTATAAAAAATTAAATGGACTCGGACATAGTCAAGATTTTATTGGCCCTTTTTCTTGTTTTACTCAATGGCTTTTTCGTAGCCGCAGAATTTTCTATAGTTAAAGTACGTTATTCCCAGATACAGCTGAAAGCCGCCGAAGGAAATGCAATGGCTAAGCAGGCTGAAATGATTATTAAACAGCTTGATGCTTACTTATCAGCAACGCAGCTGGGTATCACGCTGGCATCATTGGCCTTAGGTTGGGTGGGAGAAAGCGCTATGCACCATGTAGTTGAGAAATTACTGCATTACCTGGATTTTAATCTTACCGAATCTACTGTTACAACGATATCTTTAATTTTTAGTTTTGCTATTATTACGATCCTTCATATTGTTTTCGGGGAGCTGGTTCCCAAATCCATTGCCATCAGAAAAGCGGAGCCGACTACAATGGCGATTGCTTACCCTTTGCGTTGGTTCACCCTTGTCTTCAAGCCTTTTATATGGCTGATGAATTCGATGTCAAATGGTTTTTTAAGATTAATCAATATTCCGCCGGCAAGCGAAGGAGATATCCACTCAACAGAAGAGCTGCAGCTTTTGGTGAAGCAAAGCGCTGATTCCGGGGAAATTGAGGAAGAAAATTATGAGATTATTAAGAATGCTTTTGATTTTACAGACCATTCCGCAAAACAGATCATGGTTCCGAGACAGAACATTCTTTCTATTGATATCGAAGATGACAAGCACGAGATTTTAAAAGAAATTTTAGAATCAGGATATTCCAGAATACCGGTGTATGAAGGCTCAATTGATAATGTGATTGGGATTTTCTATACGAAAGAATTTATAAGGGAATATATTAAACATAAAGACGATTACGAAGATTTCGATATCCGTACGCTTATCCGTCCTCCGTTTTTTGTGGTTGGAAGTAAGAAAATCTCTGATTTATTGAAAGTTTTCCAGCTTAAGAAACAACATTTAGCCATTGTTATCGATGAATTTGGAGGAACAGAAGGAATTATTACGCTTGAAGATATCTTGGAAGAATTGGTAGGAGAGATTCAGGATGAAGAAGATGATGAGGAAAATATCGTGGACAAAGTGGGAGAGAATGTATTCTGGGTAAAATCTACCAATCCTCTTGATGAGATCAATGATGAGCTTCCCAAAGATTTACCGCTTTCAGAGGAAGGAGATTACAATACACTTTCAGGATATATCATGCATGAGCTGGGAGATATTCCTACCGAAAATCAGCAGTTCCGTATTGATGATTATGAGTTTAAAATTCTTAAAATGAATAATAAAAGTGTAGAACTGGTTGAGCTCATCTATGATCCTAAAGATATCATTGATGAGATTTCGGAAGAAATCGGGGAGCTTTAATTTTAAAAATTCCGGAAAAATGTCACGTTTTTTTAATACCAGGCTTTATGACGATCCGAAACGTCAATACGAGGAAGATGTGCTTGTATTGGAAGAAACGGACGAAGTCTACAAATTGGTGCTTTATAATGATGACGTGCATACGTTTGATTATGTTATCGATTCCTTAATCGAAATTTGTAAACATACTTTAGAACAAGCGGAACAGTGCACAATTCTTGTACATTACAAAGGGAAATGTACGGTAAAAACCGGCAGCCTTGATCTGCTAAAACCTATGCACGAAAAACTTATTTCCCGCGAACTGACCAGCGAAATTGTATAAAGAGAGATGTAAGCTTAAGAAAAACTATTTCAGTTTTTCGGTTTCAAGAATTTTCATGACGATTTTTTCTTCCTGAGTAAGCCCTGTTTTTCCATCATTTTTTTCGATATCATCTAATTCTTGCAGATATTTTGTGATGGAATCGTTTTCGTAAAGATTAATGATTAAAGGGTGAACATAGTATTTCCTGCAGACTGTTGATGTATTTCCCAAATGCTCGGCTACAATATCAAGCGCTTTCCTGATGTTGCTTTTGTGTTCTTTCTGGGTTTCGGCAAGACCAATTTCTTTGAAAGCGATGAGCGCATTTACGGTTCCGCTCCAAGTTCTGAAGTCTTTAGCGGTAAAATCTTCCCCGCTGATTTCCCGGATATAATCATTTACCATTCCGCTGTCAATTGGATGACGTTTCCCTTCTTCATCATAATATTGAAACAGCTCTTTTCCCGGAATGTCCTTACAATTCTGCACGGCTTTAGCAAGTTTTCTGCTTTTAAGATCAATATCATGATAGATACCTTTCTTTCCTTTAAATGAAAAATGTATTTTTTCGCCTTTAATATCAATATGCTTATCCTTTAAAGTAGTAAGGCCGAAAGAACCATATAATTTTTCATAAATATTGTTTCCGATACGGATGTTTGTTCTTTCCATTAAACTCACGACGACGGCTAAAACTTTTCTCCTTTCCAAACTTTTCAGAGCCATATCTTTTTCCAGCTGAAGACGTATGGAAGGAAGTGCCTGCCCGAATTGCAGCATTCTGTAAAATTTGGTGTGATTGCGTAAAGCATTCCAAAGAGGATGATATCTGTATTGTTTCCGGTTCTTTGCGTCAAGCCCGGTTGCCTGAAGATGCCCGTTTTCAAGAGTACAGATCCAGACATTTTCCCAGGCTGGTGGAATGACAAGCTTGTTGATCCGGTCGATTTCTTCTTTTGATGAAATTCTTTTTCCTTCGAGAAAATATTGATACTTGTTGTTTCTTTTTTTACGTGTGATGCCGGATTTTTCGGAATCGCTGGTATAGACAAGTTTTACCGCCTGAGCAGATTTTTCCGGATCCTTCATGATCTTCAGGATTTTTGAAGGTTTCAGTTGTGAAATGATTTCTGCTTCAGGACTCATTTATTTATATTTAATAATAATTTCATTAATGGATTTGAAACGTTTTGAAGTATCCTTGATGTCTTCCAGTTGGCTGGTAAATAATTCTTTCAGGTCAGACTCCAGTTCCGGGAAATCAATGGCAAGTTTATAGGCATCAATAGTTTGTTTTTCTAAATAATTGATGTCTTCAATCCCTTTCTGTGAACTAAAAATTTCACTTACATTGGATTTCCAGCGGTGATAGATATTTCCGGGATAGATGTTGTCTCTCCGCTTTTCCTTCAGTAAAGAAAAAAGCTGGTTATACAGTTTGCTGCAATGATTTTTCATTCGTTGATAATCTTCTTCGAGATTTTCATATTTATGCCAAATCCTTTCCGGAATGGTATTGAGATACTGCAGCCTGTCAAGATGAATGAAGATAAGATCATTCAGTACCGGTGAGGTTTGTAGGGGATTCATAATGATTTTTTTGATTGTTAAATGTTCTTTCACAAAACTGAAAACGATAGTCAAAAATAGATTTCAGCTTTTTCTTAATTATATTTCCTGCGATCAGCCTTCCCAAAAAACCAAAGGGTAATTTGTAGGAAATAATATCTGTCATCATGATTTCATTTTCGGAAACTTTTTGGAAGTGATGCTCATGATGCCACATGCTGTAAGGCCCAAAACGCTGCTCATCAATGAAAATTTCTTTTTCTTTTACCAAAGTGATTTCCGTTACCCAAAAATTTTTGAGAAAGGGGAAAATCCCGATTTCATAAGTAATAATTTGTCCTTGGTAAGTAGCATTTGTGAGATTTTCACTTGTAATTTTAAATTTTAAATCCTGCGGACACATATGATTAAGATTTTCAGGACGGCTGAAAAATTTCCAGATTTCATCAAAATTACCGAAAAGCTTCTGACTGCTTCGAAGTGTATAGATCCCTGAAGCAAAACTTATACTGGAAGACATTATTTTTTACCTCTCGAAAAAAGCCAGAAAACAATTCCCACAACAAAAAGCACAACAATGATTCCCCACCACATTCCCGCTTTGAAAATGGTTTCCACTGCCTCGCAGCTTCCTAAGATCATCAGACATAACACAGACAGTGTGATTGTAAAATATTTTTTCATTTTATTAAAATTTTAAAATTAAACTCTGTTTTGGTCGGCTTTCCATTCTGTGATGGATTTTTTTATTGCGTTAGCTGAAAGATTTTCTTTCAGTGTTTTTTCAAGCAGTTTTTTGAATTCATCATCACCTGCGAATCTTAGAGCTGCAATCTGGCTGAAAGTCAGCCTTTATGTTTTCAGAACGCTGCCCATAAATTTCAAAATAACGCTGCCGGAATTCAAGCCGTAAAATTCTGTCCTGCAATCCTAAAGCATAATGCTGACGAAGCATAATTGCAAGATAAATCAGCAGAAAAATAATTATTGAGAACAAAATCCAGATCAGTCGATTTTCCGTACTCTCAAAAATTTTGTAGATTCCTGTGAAAAGAAAAATTCCCAGCAAAGGAAGATATACAAAATGATGAGGAACGTAAAACATTCTGTGGTTGCTGTAATTCTGTTCTTTCATATCATAAAATTACACGAAAATCTTAGCATTAAAAGCAGTAAAATGAATTATGAAAAATAAAGCGATAATTCTATAAACCCATCTTTTGGTGTGAACTTTTATATTAAAAATTTTAAAAAATAATCGTTTATTGATGTACATCAATTCACACGTTTTGATGAACGGGTAATTTTGCAGTATTAAATTTTAATTACATGAAAAAGTTACTTACTATTCTTGCTGTTTCTATTTTGTCAGTAACAGCTTTTGCACAAAAAACGCTTGTGAATGACGGAGCTCATTCCAGAATCCAGTTTACCGTTACACACCTTGGCATTAATGATATTACAGGAAATTTCAATAAGGCTGATCTTACCATTAATACCGATGACAAGAACTTTGTGAATTCAAAATTCACATTCAATGTTGATGTAAATTCAATTGAAACTCACATCGAAGCAAGAGACAATCACCTGAAAAGCGAAGATTTTTTTGACGCAGCCAAATTTCCTTCTCTTAATTTTGTTTCCACATCTATTGCGAAAACAAAAGTGAAAAATGTATACAAACTTACTGGGAATCTTACGTTGCACGGTATTACAAAAGCAGCTACTTTAGACCTTATTTACAGAGGATCTACCGTAAATCCTATGAGCCAGGCAAATACTTATTCTTATCAGGTGAAAGGTTCTTTGAAGCGTTCGGATTTCGGAATCGGCGGGAAATTTCCTGAAGCTGTCGTAAGCGATGTCGTGAAGATAAAAGGAGATTTCGAATTGACAGAAAAATAATTCTCTGGTTCTCTTTATATATGTTTGAACGGA
>DAMDNI010000121.1:0-8685 GCA_032083825.1 Bergeyella sp.
CTGTTCCACTTCCGAATGCAGAGGGAAAAGTTTTGTACGTTTGGTTTGATGCGCCGATTGGCTATATTTCTTTCACAAAAGAATGGGCAGAAAAAAACGGAAAAGACTGGAAAGACTACTGGCAAAGCGAAGAAAGTGATCTGATTCACTTTATCGGGAAAGATAATATTGTATTCCACTGTATTATTTTCCCTTCGATGATGAAAGCACACGGAGATTACATTATGCCAAAAAATGTTCCTGCTTTTGAATTTTTGAATCTTGAAAATGATAAAATTTCAACATCCAGAAACTGGGCAGTTTGGGCACATGAATATGTAGAAGATTTCCCTGGACAGCAAGATGTTTTGCGTTACGCATTGCTTTCTTCAGCTCCGGAAACAAAGGATAACAACTTTACATGGAAGGATTTTCAGACGAAAAACAATTCTGAATTAGTTGGGATTTTTGGAAATTTCATCAACAGAGTTGCGGTTTTAATTCATAAATATTATGATGGAATTGTTCCCCAAGGAGATGTTAATACCCCAGAATTAAAAGAAATAAATAAAGCTGCAAAAGAAATTTCAGGTTTCTTGGAAAACTATGAATTCAGAAATTCTTTAACAGCATTAATGAATTTAGCACGTTTCGGAAATCAATATCTTCAAACTGAAGAACCTTGGAAAACCATTAAAGACAATCCTGAAAAAGCTGCACATTCACTATTTGTCGGAGCTCAGATTGCTGTTGCTTTGGCTCAGCTGTGCGAACCGTTTATGCCTTTCAGTTCTGAGAAATTATTGAATATGTTCAATGTTCAGAAATCGGATTGGAATGATGTTGAAACGAAAACCGTTTTAATTGAAACTGGTCACAAAATCAACGAAGCATCTCTTCTTTTTTCAAAAATCGAAGACGACGTCATTGAAGCTCAGATCCAAAAACTGGAAAATACGAAACAAAACAATAAAAAAACAAATCCTAACGCAAAACCTATGAAAGACGAAATCACTTTTGATGATTTTACGAAAATCGACTTGAGAACAGCCACCATTATTGAAGCTGAAAAAGTAGAAAAAGCAGATAAATTGTTAAAACTAACCGTTGATACAGGTGTTGACGTGAGAACTGTGGTTTCAGGAATTGCAGAAAGCTTCACTCCGGAAGAAGTTATCGGAAAACAGGTAATGATTTTATTAAATCTTGCTCCAAGAAAAATCAGAGGAATTGAATCTCAGGGAATGTTGTTGCTGACGACAAAACCAGACGGAAAATTATCTTTTGTAACGCCTGACGAAAGGGTGGAAAACGGTATTGAGATTGGGTAATTTTTGACAATTTGATATAATAAGGAACACTTTTCGGTGTTCCTTTTTTGTTTTATCATATGTATTGGGATCTCAAAAAACATCTATAAATAAAACATTTACAACACATTATAAAAAATATAAAAATAATTGATTAAAAAATTGTGTAAATAATAAAATTACGGCTACATTTGCATCTGTAAATACTCTATAAAAAAGATAGACTATTAAAAAATGCCACACCAAAATTTAAATAAAATCCAATACTTCAGAATGCCGATGGCAGATTGTTGCATGTGCATGAGATATTAATATTTTGTATTGGGTAAGCTGTAAATAAAATCCATCAATACATTTTTTGATGGATTTTATTTTTAACAATTATGAAAAATAATCATGTATGCCTGCTCTAAAAAAAGGTTTACGTTGTCATAGTTTTTAAATTAATGTATTTCTTTTTAAAGACTCTGCAGCAGAAAATTGCAGAGTCTTTTCTTTAATCAAATCAAAATGTATGATAGAAATTAAAAATATTTCCAAAACCTTTCATCAGAAAAACAAGTCATTCACAGCTTTAAGTGATGTTAGCCTTGATGTTGAAGAAGGTGATATATTAGGAATTATCGGATTTTCCGGAGCTGGAAAAAGCACTTTAATCCGTACTGTAAATCTTCTCGAAAAGCCAGATAAAGGTAATATCATCGTAAACGGAACTGATCTTATCAAACTTTCTTCGCGACAGCTTTCCAGAGAACGCAAAAAAATCGGGATGATCTTCCAGCATTTCAATTTGCTTTCTTCCAGAACGGTTTTCGGGAATATCGCATTGCCTTTGGAGCTGGATCATGTTCCTAAATCCGAAATCACAAAAAAAGTAAATGAACTTTTGCAAATCGTAGGTCTTGAGAATAAAGCCAATGAATATCCCAAAAGTCTTTCAGGAGGACAAAAACAAAGGGTTGCCATTGCAAGAGCTTTAGCCAACAATCCGCATTTGCTGCTTTGTGATGAGGCAACAAGCGCTTTAGATCCTGCAACTACGCAATCTATTCTTCAGCTTTTGAAAGACATTAATAAAAGGCTGAAAATCACAATTTTGCTCATCACTCACGAAATGGAAGTGATAAAATCTATCTGCAACCACGTAGCTGTAATCGACCACGGAAAGCTTGTTGCAAAAGGAAACATTGAAGAAATTTTAACTCAAAAAAACCATCCTGTTATCCGTCAATTTTTAACTTCAGAAAACATGACACTGCCAACATCCATCAATAATACATTAAAAGAAAATCACACTTCCGGATTATTCCCGGTGGTAGAACTTGAGCTGAATGGAAATATCAATTTCGACCAGCTTTTGTCAAGCATACAAAAAGGATACAAAACACCTTACACCATTCTGAAAGCAGATATTGAATATCTTGGAAATTCTAATTTCGGCAAAATACTTCTTCAGCTGAAAGGAAATACAGAAGATAATGAGGATGTTATTTCTTATTTTAATCAAAATAATATCCAAAATACAGTAAGAGGTTATGCTTAACGAAACAACAATTCAACTTCTTTTAAACGGTCTCTGGGAAACAGTTTTTATGACTTTTGTTTCAGGGTTTTTCGGATTTGTTTTGGGATTGCCCGTAGGAATTGTTCTTTTCCTTACGAGAAAAGGGCAGCTGCTGGAAAATTCGGTTTACAACAGGATCTTATCTGTAATTGTAAATATTTTCCGTTCCATTCCCTTTATTATTTTAATTGTTTGGATGATTCCTTTCACAAGATCAATAGTGGGAACTTCTATCGGAATGAGCGCAGCATTAGTTCCTTTAAGCATCGGAGCAGCTCCTTTTATTGCAAGGCTCGTTGAAAACAGTCTGTTGGAAGTTCCAAACGGACTTATCGAAACTGCACGTGCTTTAGGCGCAAGCCCTTTTCAGATTATCAGAAAAATTCTTCTACCGGAAGCTTTACCTTCACTCATCAATAATGCATCTATTACTTTAATTACACTTGTAGGATATTCTGCAATGGGCGGAGCTGTCGGGGCCGGAGGTCTTGGGCAAATTGGCTATCAATACGGGTATATTGGTTATGATGCGGTAATTATGAATGTGGTTTTAATATTATTAGTGCTTCTCGTATTTCTTATTCAGTTTCTTGGGGACCGGCTTTCTAAAAAATTCAACCATCGATAAATAAATTTTAAAAATGAAAAAAATACATCTTTTCGTAACTTTTTTTGCTGTTTTACTGGCTTCCGTTTCTTGCGGAAAAAATGCTAAAAACGACAATCCAAATCATATAAAAGTAGGAATTACTTCCGGCCCTGAAAAAGACATCGCTGAAGCTGCAAAAAAAGTAGCCAAAGAAAAATACAATCTTGATGTGGAACTTGTGGCATTTAATGATTATGTTGTTCCGAATGAAGCGCTGAACAACGGAGATATTGATGTGAATGCTTTTCAGCATGTCCCCTATCTTCAGGAACAATCAAAGCAAAGAGGATACAAACTCGAAGTAGTTGGAAATACATTTGTATATCCGATTGTGGCTTATTCCAAAAAAATAAAATCAATTTCCGAGCTTAAGAACGGCAGTACTATTGTGATTCCGAATGATCCAACGAACGGAGGACGTTCATTGTTGCTGCTTCAAAAGAACGGTTTATTGAAACTCAAAGAAAATGTCGGGCTTTTGCCAAAAGTTACAGATATTGTTGAAAATCCAAAAAATCTAAAATTCCTGGAAATCGAAGCTCCTCAGCTTACACGTGTTCTTGATGACAGTGAAGTAACAATCGCAATCATCAATAACAATTTCGCTGCACAAGCTGGTTTGGACCCCGATAAAAACGGAATTTTAAAAGAAGATAAAGAATCTCCGTATGTCAACGTCATTGTAGCAAGACCTGACAATAAAGATTCTGAAAAAGTAAAAAGTTTTGTTAAAGCGTATCAGTCAAAAGAAGTAGAAGAAACCGCAGAAAAAATTTTTAAGGGTGGCGCGGTAAAAGGTTGGTAGGTATTTTTGACCTGATACTTGGCTTCATTGTCCGGAATTCCGGATAATGAAGCTTTTTAATATCCTAAGAGCTTCTTCACTTCTTCTTTATACTTTCTCCCTATCGGAATTATCATACCGGAAACTTCGATTTTTGCAGGAGAAAAAGAAGAAATTTTTTCACGGCTTATGATAAATGAGCGGTGAATCCTTATAAATTCATTTTCAGGAAGCATTTCCTGGATGGCAGAAATATTCTGCCTGACAACCAGCTCCGAATTCAAAAGCTTAATCAGCACATTATTTCTCTGGCTTTCAATATAAAGAATCTGATCCGGATGAACTTTATGAATAGATTTATCAATACGGAATTCCAGCACTTCTGCCTTATTTTCCTTTAATGAAACATTTTCTTCGCCAAGCCTGTAATTGCTTTCCTTCAAATTTTCAAATGTTTTTAAAAACATATATCCCAGCGGAAGAATCGCAGCAATATTAATATCAAGAGCTGTATTGATGATTTCCGAAGAACGAAAAAAATTACTGTCATTCCAATTCGGAAGATAGGTGGGCTGAACATACCACAGCATCAGCGGACGCTGTATACAAATGCTGATGAGCAATACAAGAACACAATAGTAGACAAAAAATTCAAAATACTTTTTCTTCAGAAAATATTTAGGAAACAAAAAATAAATACTGATGTACACCAGCAGCATTCTCGAAGGAAGACAGTTGATCTGGATCAGGATATTCCTGAAAAATTCATAATCCGACAATCCCCAGACAAAGCTCCAAAAAAGTACGAAAATAGTCCAGTACAAAATATGCTTCAGCAAAGAGTTCCGGTTTACAGCGAGTACAAAATTGTTCATCCCGAATAAAAAGGTTTGTTCAAATTTAATCATTTATATAACATTAAGGGCAGTTCATTTTTAAGACAAGTTGTTTGTCCCGCATAAGCTGTTTTATATCCTGAGTGCTTTTATATCCGTATTTAAGCTGATAATTTTGAATTGAATTTTTCGCCCGGTCACTTCAAAAATTATCTATCATTATGAAAATTTCTATACTTATCATTTGGTTATTTGTCTTCGGAAACATGTATTCTCAATCCGAAAACGACATTAAAGCAGCAGCAGAATATCTAAAACAAAACAATCAGGATCCGAAGGAATATGTGGTTTCAAAGTTTAAAAACCATGATATCATTTTCCTTGGCGAAGATCACAGAGTAAAGGAGAATGTAGAATTTGTCAGCCAGATTATTCCTGAACTTTATAAAAACGGAATTCACAATATTGGAGTTGAATTTGGTGCTTCTGAACATCAGAAAGAAGTCGATTCTCTTATTAACGCACCTGAATATAACGAAACCCGCATCAGAAAAATGATGTTCGATTATAATTCCGGATGGGCATACAAAGAGTATATGAACCTTTACAAAACAGCATGGAAACTAAACAAAACTTTGCCTAAAAATGCTAAAAAGTTTAGAATCATTAATCTGAGTTATCAATACGACTGGACAGGATTTTCCGGGCAGAAAACTCCGGAAAATATGAAAAAGGTCTTCCATAAAGGAAATACAGAAAAATTCCGAACAGAAATCGTGAAAAAAGAAATCATTTCACAAAATGAAAAAATACTCATTCTCACCGGTCTAAACCATGCATTTACAAAATACCGGCAATCAATTTATGATTACACTTCCGATAACTTCGTAAGATTTGAAAACGGATATTTTGGAAATCTCGTTTACAAAGATTTTCCGGAGAAAACGTTCAGTATTATTCTTCATCGTCCACTGAATAATTATCCTAACCATCAGCCTTACTTGGTAAGCCCTGCAAACGGAGCCATTGAAAAAATCATGAAAAAACTAGGCAATCAGCCTTCAGGTTTTGATCTCGCAGGCAATCCATTGGGAAATCTGAAAGATACAAGTGCATTTTCGATGGGATATGAAAACTTCAAACTTTCAGACTTTATGGATGGATACATTTTTCTAAAACCTTTGAATGAACTCTCAAACTGCACTGTTGATGAAGAATTCTTCAATATCATTCAACAAAACTGGCAGGAAGCTTTAAAAACAGTTCCGGATCCGACCTGGACGCCAAAACCTCAATCTCCTCAAGAATACTGGAAAAACATTAAAGAATATTCGAATATAAAATCTTATTACAAAAATATCCAGTAGCATTCTTCATTTATTTTTATAACATTTTAATTTTTATAAAACATGAAACAATTTTTAATTTTTATTATAATCCTGATATTTTCGGATCAGGTTTTCTCACAAAAAATTGAGCGTATTGAACCCGAAAACTGGTGGACAGGAATGAAATACAACACCATCACGCTGCTCATTTACGGAACAGATATTTCAGATCTACAGCCGGAAATCAATTATTCAGGAGTTCAGATTATAGATTCCAAAACAGTTGAAAACAAGAATTATCTTTTTTTAACTGTTAAAATTGAAAATACTGCAAAACCAGGCGATGTAAAGATAAATTTCATGAAAAACAATAAAATTATCATTTCAAAGAAATTCCCTATTCTGGAAAGAGAAGCCAATAGCGCCAACAGAGAAAGCTTTACCCAAAAAGATGCGGTGCTGCTAATTGTTCCCGACCGTTTTGCTAACGGAAATATTTCTAACGACAAGTTCGAAACATTACACGAAAAAACAGTTGACAGAAACGATGAAAACAAAAGACATGGCGGAGATATTCAGGGAATTATCAGTCATCTGGATTATATCAGATCATTAGGATTCACACAGATTTGGAATACTCCGTTGACAGAAAATAACGAGCCAAAATATTCTTATCATGGCTACGCTTCTACCGATTTTTATAAAATAGATCCAAGGTTCGGAACCAATGAAGATTTCAGAAAATTATCTCTTGAAGCTAAAAAAAGAAATATTGGAATAATCTGGGATGCCGTGCTCAATCATTGCGGTTCGGAATATTATTTTGTAAAAGACCTTCCGGAAAAAAGCTGGCTGAATTTTAATGATACAAAACTAAGAACCAACCACTTGAAATCAACAATCACAGATATTTACGCAGCCGAAATCGACAGAAGAGAATATACTGACGGTTGGTTTGACGGGCATATGGCAGACCTTAATCAGCGTAATCCTCTTGTTGCAAAATATCTTATCCAGAACACAATTTGGTGGATTGAATATGCCGGGCTTTCCGGGCTTAGAGAAGATACTTTTTCCTATACTGATAAAAATTTTCTTGCAGAATGGACCAAAACCATCATCGAAGAATATCCCAATATGAATATTGTAGGCGAAGAAATGTCAAGAAATGCAGCCCAGACTTCTTACTGGCAGAAAGACAAAAAGAATACGGACGGCTACGAATGTTATCTTCCTACTTTAATGGATTTTTCTATTAATGATAATATTGTTTCTGCTCTCAATAATAATGACAGCTGGTTTTCAAGCTGGAGAGACGTATATCAAGGTGTCGCACAGGATTATCTTTTTCCGCATCCCGAAAACCAGATGATTTTCCCTGACAATCATGATCTGGACAGGTTCTATTCCCGGCTTAACAAAAATTTTGAAAACTGGAAACTCGGCATCGCAATGTATACAACCATGCGCGGAATTCCGCAATTTTTCTACGGAACCGAAGTTCTCATGACCAACGATAAAGCCGGAAGCGACGGACAAAGAAGAAGCGATTTCTATGGAGGCTGGAAAGGCGACATCAAAAATGCAGAAACAGAAACAGGACTCACAGATAAGGAAAAAGAAGCAAAACACTATTTTGCAAAGCTTCTAAACTGGAGAAAAACAAATGCGGCAATCAGCAATGGAAAATTCCTTCATTATGCACCTCTAAAAAACGATGTCTATGTCTATTTCAGATATAATGATGAGCAGAAAGTGATGATTCTTCTTAACAAAAACAGCGAAAATGTATCATTGGATATTACTCGTTACAATGAAATTATCCCTAATAAATTCCGTGCGAAAGACATTATTTCTGATCAGGAATTTGATGTAGAAAATACATTATTTATTCCTGCGAAAACAGCAATGATCCTGGAAATAAAATAAGACAAAATACCAGAATACAGATTAAAAAAAGAGTAGTTTGATTTTCAGATCTGATAAAACTAAATTGCCTTTTTTGTAAGCTTTGCCAGATAAGAATCTTCTTGCTGTATGATTTTTTCAATTTTAAAGCCGTTGTTTTCAGCGGCATTTTTTAATGTTCTGAAGTCAAGATACAGCCATTTTATAGGATTTTCTGATTCCCCTTTGTAATGCACAATATAATCTAATTCGCCATAATATCCTTCGGCAGGAATATAAATCCCGCCATCTTCGTCACGGTCAAACATATAGAGAATATCGGTGCTG
>DAMDNI010000122.1:0-3479 GCA_032083825.1 Bergeyella sp.
CATGCTCCGCAAAACGAAAGCGGAATGGCAATGAAAAAAATACGTTCAATGGTAAATGCCTATAATATCGAAGCTATTTCCATCGGAAACGGAACTGCAAGCCGTGAAACAGAATTTTTCATTAAAAAAATTGCTTTCGACAAGCCCATTCAGGTTTTTGTAGTTTCAGAAGCAGGAGCCTCTGTGTATTCTGCAAGTAAAATTGCAAGAGAAGAATTTCCTAATTACGACGTTACCGTTCGCGGCGCAGTTTCTATCGGAAGGCGACTGGCTGATCCTTTGGCTGAATTGGTAAAAATAGATCCTAAATCTATCGGCGTCGGACAATATCAGCATGATGTAGATCAGACAAAATTAAAAGAAGAACTGGACAACACTGTCATTCGTTCTGTGAATTCTGTAGGAATAAACCTCAATACCGCCAGCAAATCTTTGTTGAGTTATGTTTCAGGAATTGGTGAAAAAATGGCAGAAAATATTGTAAACTACCGTGCTGAAAATGGTGCATTTACGGAAAGAAAAGATTTAAAAAAAGTCCCTAGGCTTGGTGAAAAAGCATATCAGCAAGCAGCAGCATTTGTGAGAATTAAAAATGCTAAAAATCCGCTCGACAATTCTGCCGTGCATCCGGAAGCTTATAAAATTGTTGAAAAAATGGCGAAAGATTTAGGTTTAAAAACACAGGAGCTGATTTCCAATAAGGAGAAAATTTCTTACATTAATCCTGAACAGTACACTAATCAGGACATCGGTATTTTAGGAATTAAAGACATTCTGAAAGAACTGGAAAAACCAGGACTTGACCCACGAAAAGCAGCAAAAGTCTTTGAGTTCGATCCAAACGTAAAATCAATCAAAGATGTAAAGCCAGGCATCATACTTCCCGGAATCGTAAATAACATTACTGCTTTCGGATGTTTTGTGGATTTGGGAATTAAAGAAAGCGGACTTGTGCATATTTCACAGCTTAAAGATGGTTTTGTATCCGATGTAAATGAGGTGGTAAAACTGCATCAACACGTTCAGGTAAAAGTAACAGAAGTAGATGAATCACGGAAAAGAATCCAGCTGAGCATGATATTATAAAAAAAGCGGCCATTTAAAATGGCCGCTCCCGAACTGATTTTTGGGATCCGGGAAAAATCAATTCTTTTGCAAATAATTAAACAAATCGTCCTTGAGGTAGACTCTTGTTTTACGTAATTTGGTAAGATGTTCGTCAGTAGTATGATTTTGCTCTCCCGCTTCGTAATGTTGGATGAGCGCATTGATTTCTTCGTAGTTGACAAATAGTTCCCTGAACTTAAAATCAGACTTCTTTAAGGCAGCTATTTTGGTTTCAAATTGAGGGAATTCCAAAGTAAGGTTATGCTTATCCATGAGTTTAAATTTTTGATTTCTAATTCAGTAGATTAAAGTTACAACTATTCTGACCTCATGTGCAATATGAAAATAATCATAAAAAAATCCTGACAAAACGCAGGATCTCTTTGAATATTAAGCCGTAACTTTTTTAAGTTCAGAACCGTCAGGATTTATGATTTCTTTTCCCATAAGACTGTGATAAAGATTCTGCAGATGATGCACGCTTACGCAGGAAACATAGTTGCCATACAACATCAGACCTTCAAGAATCTTATGAAGGCAGAGATCAATATCATATTTGAGAAATTTTTCCGGTCTTTCGAAGCGGACACGATTTTCGGAACGATACGTTTCTTCAAAACCAAGATTCTGAAGCCACTCTTCTGTAATCTCAATAGGTTTTACATCGTGTATTTTGACTTTCATTCCATTATCAAGATTCAGAAAATACTTTCCTGATGGATCTTTCATGATTTCTTTGATTCTCAAAGCTTCATTCTGAAAGAGGACATAATTGTTAATTCTCAAATCTGTAATATGCATAGCTAAATTTTTTATCTGAGAGAATAATCAAGAAAGCTGCCAGCGAACACGTTTTTTATTTTTAAATTTCAGGCAAATTTTACATAATTTTTTAAATATGTGTTTAAATGAAAAACGACAGAATATTTCTGCCGTTTTTGTTATTTAAATTGTTATTGGGATTAGTAATCTTTGCTGTCTCTTTTGGGATCTTTCTGCTCCGGCCATTTTACCGTTTCGCCTTTATCATCCAAAGGCATTGCTCTTTTTTCGCGGCTTGTAAAATCCGGATCTTCCGATGCCATATAAGCTAATGTTGCAGTAAGAATGACGTTGTTTTTCAATTCATCAAAAACGATTTTGTCATAAGTATCTTTGGTGGTATGCCAGGTGTAGCCGAAGTAACCCCAATTCAGTGAACTTAAAGAAAATCCCGGAACTCCTGCAGCTACAAACGATGCGTGATCAGAACCTCCGCCTCCCGGCATTCCCGGAAAGTTGGTTTTGATGTTATCTTTTACTTTTTTGGGAACTGCGCTCAGCCATCTTCCGATATAGTCGTAAGAATCTACAAATCCCTGGCCGCTGATGTCTACTACTCTTCCGGTTCCGTTATCCTGATTAAATACAGCCTGAACTCCTTTAATGATCTCAGGATTATCTTTTACAAAGCTTCTGGAACCGTTGAGCCCTTGCTCTTCGCTTCCCCAAAGTCCTATGACAATAGTTCTTTTGTTATTCGGATAATATTTTTTAAGAACTCTCATGGTTTCAAGCATTGTCAAAGTTCCGGTTCCGTTATCTGTTGCGCCTTGTGCACCATCCCAGGAATCAAGATGTGCTGAGAGAATAATATATTCTTCAGGCTTCTCCTTTCCTTTTATAATCCCTATTGTATTAAAAGATTTCACTTCCGGAAGTACTTTTGATTGTGTGTCTACTTTGATTCTGGGTTTGGTTCCTTTTTCTGCCATTCGGTAAAGCATTCCGTAATCTTCCAGTTCGATATCAAACATCGGGATCTTTTGTGTTTTGGCACCGAAGATCCTGTTTGCTCCCATGATTCCCGTCCAATTTGAAATGGCAATACCTGCAGCTCCTGCTTTTTCTAATGCTTCCGGAAGCGTATTATTGTCATACCCTATACTTTTCACATATTCACGAAAGCCTTTAGATGCCTGTTCTTTTTCTGCTTTCAGTTTTTCATAAAGTTCTGTGGTTGCAAATTCTTTTATCTGCTCATCAGAACGTCCTATTTTCTGGTATTGAGCCATAAGAACTATTTTTCCTTTTACAGAAGGTAGCCATTTTTCAAATTCTGCTTTTGTGGAAATTTTAGGAAGGATGACGACTTCAGCCTCAACTGGTTTTTTGGTTGAGGGACTCCATGCTAATTGTGTTGCGGCCAGTGTTTTGGTTCTTGGATATACCATATCTACATGGGTGGTTCCGCGTTGCCAACCTTTCCATGTACCGAATTGCTGAAGGTTGGCTTCAATATCCCATGATCTCAATTTGTTTACGCTCCATTCATTTGCGGCTAGCATTTCGGGAGTTCCTACAAGACGAGGTCCTATGCCATCCAAGAGCTC
>DAMDNI010000122.1:3489-4481 GCA_032083825.1 Bergeyella sp.
CATAAGCCATATTCTCCAACTGAGAATTGTTGTTGACTTCATTGACAAAATTTTCGACCACCGGATTCAGTTTTTCTGTAGACGCAGTTTGGGCATTTATAGAAAAGTGAGCGGCAAATAATACCGCCGGCATCATTAAAAAAGTGCTTTTCTTCATATCTTTTTACTTGATTTCGATAAAGATAATGAATTCACTGAAAAATCCTTACAATGTGGTGAATTCTTTTATTCAAAATTAAAAATGTACTTTTTTTAAATCCAACATTTATAATAACTTACAATTATTTTGAAACTCTATGATTTTTCATTTATTTATATTTACTAAAAAAATGAAACCTATACTTTCTACAAATTTGGTGCTTAAAAACCATCAGCTTTATCAAAACCTCATACAGGCTCTTGTTCCTGGTGAAGAGCTGATGCTTCATCCTGAATATAATAAGCAAAGGCTACAATCTGTTTCGGCTTTCAGCCAAAGAAATGATGTTGTAGGAACGATTGTTCCTGAGGAAAATAGCGAGCTTATGTCTTTTCTGGAAAGACCTGATCTTTTTAAAATCGAAGCAACGGTAGAACAGCTGATTTTCGATGATGATATGCAGAGCAAAGTTTTGGTGAATATTATTGTGAATGGAAATTAAAATCACAAACAGAAAAGTATTAAAAATAAAAATCCTGCTAATTGATTTAGCAGGATATCAGTAGCCCCATGAGGAATCGAACCTCAACCTAAAGAACCGGAATCTTTAATTCTATCCATTAAACTATGGAGCCAAACTTAAGATTTATCAGAAAGTAATCTTCACGCCGCCTAAGATCTGAGCTCTCAAAACTTTATATGCATTGAAAGTCTGATATTTAGTATTCAGGAGATTATTTCCTTGTGCAAAAATACTGAAATTTTTGTGAATTTTATACTCTGCGGAAAGGTTCAGGTCAGCAAAACCACCTACTTTTTCGTTGGTTTTCTCAGTAGAAACCCAAAGAGGATT
>DAMDNI010000122.1:4491-8107 GCA_032083825.1 Bergeyella sp.
ATTTGGCACCAATGGATGCTTTTAGTAAAGGCTTATTATAAATATGTTCATAATTATCAAGGTCATATTTAGTGAAATTCAGCTCACCATCCAAAACAAGATTTTCTAAAGGAAAATACTGAACACTTCCTTTCACTTCGCTTATAGACCCGTTGTCATAAACTGCTGAAAACGTATTCGCATAGTCATATCCTGAACGAGGCGTTACCAACTCTTTGTTGAACAAATCATTCGCTGCGAAAAACATAATATTGTTAGCTTTTGCAAAACCTGCCGAAAAATCGTACTTCAGATTCTGATCGATATCTCCGCGAAGACCTATGTAAAAATGATATTTTGTTTCAGTAGGTTTAACGATCTGATCGGAAACAAGAAACGGATTTTCCTGAAGCATTGAGCCATACGAATTCAAAGCTAAACCTCCGTCAACTCCTGCATAAAATTTGAATTCATCAGCAGCAGCAAACTGAGCTTCTGCTCTTGGAAACCAATAGGTTTTGTTATTTTTTTCTTCTTCAGAAAAATTTTTGCCGTTATATTTTGAGTTCAAAAAAGAAAAATCCGAACCGATCATCAAATAAGAATTTCCTTTGAAAAAAGTCACTTTAGGAGCCACAGTTGCATTCAGAAAGCTTGCAGTATTCTCATCAAAAATGCTGAAATCTGTACTTTGTGTTTCAAGCTTTAATCCTAAATCGCCATTCAAGGAAATATCATCATTGATTGCCAATGCGTGTTTAGACAAATTCACGCCGACGCTTACTTCGCTTTCTTTGGCATCAAATTTATCGCTCAGAAAAGAGGATTTTACAGTTGCATCATTCAGGATGTTGTTGGAATAAAAGTCGTAATATCCGTTTACTTTGATCTGGCTGGTTCTCTGTTTAATATCAATATCCGAAGGCTGAAAATCATAAATCCCATAATAATTATAATCATTCATGGAATATTCTGCATTGATATTAAATTTTCCCAAATCACCATAATTATTCAGAAAAACGCCTAAATCTGCCTGACTTTGCTTAGAGCTCCAGTCATATTCTTTTTTCAGCCCGCTGGTCTGAAGATAATGAAGATCTGCCCCTAATTCCATCTTATTTTCCAAAACGGTGGAAATATTGGCATCAGCAAGGAATTTACCGTAGTTACCAGCTCCGATCTGGAAATAATTATTTTGGTAATCACTATCAAATTTCGGAGAAATATCAGAACCCTGAATCGTCGAAGTTTTGAAATCAGAAACGGCAGGAACATCCGTAATATCGTATTTCAGATTAATGGAATCCTGAATTTTTTTCTCTTTAGGCGGATAGTTTTTAATGGTTTCCACCGAAGTTTTTTTCTTCTCGATTTTCTTCACTTCAGGCTCTCGCTTTCGGTCAAGAATCAGCTTTTCCTCCTTGATCTGAGAAAAAGCAATTGGGGAAATTCCCAGAAATATGATAGATAAGATTTGAATTTTTCTGTTCATTGCTTATAATTTGTATTCATGCATAATATTGAATGTAAAATAGATACATTTTATTTTATACATTTTTACTACTTGATTTGTTTTTTCACTTCTTTAGCTTCCGCTACAACATCCGGAAAATCTCCGTAATTGGAAATAATCTGATCACACGTATAACTTGCCTGATAATTGTCTTTAAGCGCCAGATAATTTTTTGCCATTACTACGAGAGCTTTTGCACCCCAATATTCTTCAGAAGCGTAATTGTTGGCAAGCTTGAAAATGGTTTCATTTGAAGATTTGAAAGCTTTTGCTTTATTCTGATAAAATGCTTTTGCATATAAAGCTTCTGCGGCAACTTCAGTATTGGAAGATTTTTCCAGAGCGGTGTAAGCAGTTTGCGCATCTTTATCTTTTCCGCTCTTCATCAGGCTTCGAGCTTTGATCACTTTTGCACTTTCAAGAACAGCAGCCGAGTTTTTGGAATTCGAAATTACAGCATCAGCATATTTCCCGGATTCGGAAAAATTCTTTTCGTCTGCGAAAATCTTCATCAGCTCCACATTGGCAAAGTTTTTAATATTGACATTGCCAGAATTTGCAAGATTCTGAAGATAGATTTTTGCGGAAGAAGTATTGTTGTCATTCAGGTAAATCTGTGCTAATCTGGTTTGCGCATCTTCCTGATAATCATTCTGAACATCAGCGACTTCTTTTAAAACGATAAGGGCTTTTGATGTATTTTTCACCTGATAATAGCTTTCTCCCAACTCATATTGAGCCTGATAAAAACCTTCTCCCGTAGGATTCTGGGAAAGATATTTTTCGTAAAAAGGAATCGCTTTTTGATATTCTTTTTTTACAAAGAGGTTTTTGGCAGAAGTCAGATTGATTTCGTCAATTTCGGAAGCATCAATTTTCACTCCTAAGCTGGTCGCAAAACTCTGATATCCGGAAACATCATTCTTTTTAAGAAAAGCCGGACGTGCTGCCTGTACAATTTTCGAAGCATAGGCTGTATTTTTATACTGGCTTCCTAAAGATCTCAGCTCAGAGAGCGCTTTATCATCCTGATTCTGATCGATATAATTCTGAGCTCTGTAAATCTGTGAATTGGCAATCAAGTCTTTATCTGAACTGGATTTAATGACTTTTGAAAAATAATCGTTGGAATTGCTATAATCGTCCTGAGCAGCATATGCTGTTCCGATTTCGTATTGTGCATCATCAGCATACTCAGAATTTGGGTATTTTGAAAGCAGTGATTTCAGGCTGGCAATCTTAGCCTCTGTATCTCCTTTAAAGCCTAGTGCCATCCCTTTCTGAAATAAGGTATAATCATCCGCACTATCAGTTTTATCATAGATTGCAATCGCCTCATTCAGCTCATTATTGGCGTAATAAGTATCGGCAAGCCGAAGTTCCGCATCATTTTTAAATTCAGGCTGCGGATTTTCAAGATATTTTTTAAAATAACTTTTGGCTTCGTCAAATTTTTTCGATTTGAAATAAGCATAACCCAAATCATAATTCAACTGTTGCTTTTCAGGGAAGGTTTCTGTGAAAAGCTTTTCGTAACGCACAATAGCTGAAGGATAATTGCCTTTCTGATAATACGTCTGCGCCAGCCAATACAATGCTCTTGGCGTGAATTCTTTATTTTCATTCAACTGAAGACTGCGTAAGAAATATTTTTCAGCAGCATCAAAATTTCCTTTATTAAATTCCTCTGTTCCCAAAAGATAGGAAACTTCCTGATCAATTTTATTGGTTTCAGCGGAAGAATTCGGAAGCTTATCGATCGCTTCCAACGTTTCTTTATAATTACCGGAATACAAGTAAGATTTCACCAAAAGTGATTTCATTTCCTGAGTTTTCGGGCTTTGCGGATATTTGGCAATATAGCCTTGAATGACTTTAGGTGCTGCTTCAAAAGGATTTCCGATATCGTAGCTTAGCTTTGCATATTGTTCATGAGCAAGCTGCTGAACTTTTTTATCATAGTTCATCTGATATGCAGAACGAAATGCAGAAAGTGCTTCCTGTTTTCTTTTTGTATGAAGATATGCATTACCTAACTGATAATAAGCATTTTGCGACATTGCAGAACTGCTGTTGATCAATCGGTTGTAGTATGATACCGCTTCATCATATTTTCCTAATTGA
>DAMDNI010000122.1:8117-8651 GCA_032083825.1 Bergeyella sp.
ATATCCGATTTCGTATAAATCACTTTCCGAAGGATTTTCCCTTGTTTCAAGATAGGTTTTCAAATGCGGATAGGCTTCTGAATATTCTCCAAGCATGAAATAGCTTTCTCCTATGATTTTATGAACTTCTGCTTTATAATCTGTTGAAATATTGTAATTTAATAGCTGATTCCCTTCCGAAATTGCTTTTTCATAATCTTTCTCGTTGTAGTATAGCTGAACATAATACGGGCGCACAACCTGCGCATATTTTTCAGAATCCTTTATAGTGTCAAAATACTGAAATGCCTTGTCATTTTGCCTGTCTTCATAATACAAATGTCCGAGCATATAAGCAACATCGCCTTTTTCCGTCTCATCAACATTTTTGTAAGATTCTTCCAAAGCTTCGATGGCCCCTTTTGAATCACCAGTCATGAATTTTGCGTATCCCAATTTAAGAATATACTGTGTATTTTCTTCTCTGGAAAGCTGGTATTGATTGACTTTTTGTAAAGTTTCCAAAGCTTTTTCAAAATCTTTCTGAGCCAGATA
>DAMDNI010000123.1:0-8598 GCA_032083825.1 Bergeyella sp.
ACAGCTGTTCAGGCTTTTTTCGAAGCTTTTGGTAAAGGTGATTTTGAAGAAATTCTAAACACTTTTCATCCTGAAACTACCATTACCGGAATCCGCAAAGCAAAAAGAAACCCCGGTGATTTATACGGAACTTATAAAGGAATCGAAGGGGTAAAAGAATTTTTAAGCGGGTTGGAAAATACTTTTGACACCCAATCTTTTTCTGTAGAAAATATCATCGGAGAAAATGAAATAGCTTTTGCCAACGGAAAATTCGTGCATAAAATAAAAACTACCGGCAGATTATTCTCAAGCAGCTGGGCTTTGCATGCTGTGATCAAAGATGGTAAAATATATGAATACCATTTCTTTGAAGATTCTGCAAAGTTTGAAGAAGCCAACAAGCAGTAATTCTCTGAAAAACTATTTTTTAATATAAATTAATTCAGGTAAATACTTTCCTACAAATCATGCTTAATAGCAAATTTAACCAAACCGACTGTACTTTTGCAGCCGGTTTTTTCAAGCAAATGCTGACGATGATTATCAACTGTTTTTTTACTGATAAAAAGTGATTCGGCAATTTCTTCGCTGGTCATTTCTTTTACGATTAAACTTAAAATCTCCCTTTCTCTTGTTGTGAGCAAGGAAAGCTGCTCATTCTGGATTTTCTCTTTATGGTACTGATTATAAATCAACGGGATAATGTCCTGAGCAAAATAAGTTCCACCGTTTGAGATTCTGTGGATTGCATTCAGAAGTTCATCTTTTCCCGAATTTTTCAGGATATATCCATCGGCTTCCGCGAGGACAGCTTCTTTCACGGCAGTTGAGTTATTATACATCGATAAAATCAAAACCTGGATATGAGGAAATTCGCTTTTTATCATTTTGCAAAGTTCGGTTCCGCTGAGCAGAGGCATGCTGATGTCAGTCAAAATCAGGTCAAATTTTCCGGGATTTGCTGCGATTTTTCCATATGCGACTTGTCCATTATTAGTCTCATCCAAAACATTGCAGCGAGAGTCTTTTGACAGAAGATTTTTGATTCCGTCAATCATCATTTGATGGTCATCTGCAAGAAGTATGTTGATTTTTTCCTGATTATGCATTTTGCGGCAGTGTGATTTGTATTTGCGTTCCGGCTAATTTTTCGGATTCGATTTTTATTTTCCCGTCCATCATATGCACTCTCGCATTGATGTTTTTCCAACCAATTCCCGATGAATTCGAAATAGATTCATCATCGAGACCTTTTCCGTTGTCCTGAATATTGAGAATTAAGCTATTTTCTAATTTACTGATTGACAAATTAATAAAGCTGGCATCAGCGTGTTTTATCATATTATTGACCACTTCCTGTACAATCCTGTAAATGGAAAGTTCATTTTGCTTCTGGAATTTTATGGTTTTGATTTCTTCCGGAATATTGAGATCCATTTTAGTTTTTGAAGACGTATTTACTTTGTCTGCAAGGTTTTCCAAAGCAGGGAAAATGCCGAAATCCAATTCTTCGGGAATTAAATTGTGTGAAATATTCCTAACCTCGGAAATAGTCTTATCCACCAAATCCTGGATGTTTTCTGTTTCCGGGTTTTGTTCCTGTGAAGAAAGGTTCATTTTTACTAAAGAAAGCATTTGCCCAACGCTGTCGTGAAGATCCCTCGCAATGCGGATTCTTTCATTTTGCTCGCCTTCGAAAAGTGCTTTGGCTTCCAATTCCTGTTGGCGGAAAATCTCTTTCTGCAGCTTTCTATCTTGTCTGAATTTATAATTTTTATAAATAAAAAATGCTGAAACCAAAGATGTTAAAAATAAGATTCCTGCAAAAATCAGCCAGATATTTTTTTGCCTGATTTCAAATTGCTGATGATGGATAAGGTTTTGCTTTTTCTCAGTTTCATATTTTACATTAAGTTCGGAGAGCTGTGCATTTTTGTCTTTGCTGACGATACTGTCACGAAATTTTGAATATAATTTGAAATTCTTGAAAGCTTCTTCCGTGTTCCCTTTTTTCTCATAATACTCAGAAAGAGTGTAATAGTAATCTTCTGCTTTGCTTTTGTCTTTATAATCTTTGATATATTGATCACACAGATCGAGATAAAATTTTGCATCATCCAGTTTCCCGCTGTACAAATTGGCTTGGGATAAAGTGAGATAAGAACCTATCCATTTTGCTGTATCAGACTTTTTAGAAATATACCTCAGACTTTTTTCTATCGTTTTTATTGCTTCTTCCGTTTTACCTATTTCGAAAAGATTGGCTCCAAGATTTTTGTATCCGGCAAACAGACCTGCAGAATCTTTCACTATTTCTCTTTGCTTGATTGATTCTGAAAAATAATGCATACTTAGAGCATCCTTTTCCTGCATGTAATAAACGTTTGCGAGAGAATTATAAGAATCTGCCAAACCTTTGTGGTCTTTCAGTTTTGCATTTATTGCTACAGATCTTTTAGCATATTGTTCTGCAACAGGATAATTTTCGGTTTCCATAAAGGTTGCAGCAATATTATTACAGGCACTTGCAATCAAATGATCGTCTTTTATTATTTCAGCTTTTTTCAATGAAGCGAAAAAATATTTTTGTGCAGCCACAAAATTACCTTCAGCAAAATATAACCTGCCAAGATCGGATTCTATTTTGGCTGACTTGTATTGATTTTTGCTATTTTCCAACTTCTGTTTTAATTCAGGAATTGTTTGAGATGTGGCAATAAAAAATGCAAAAAATACCAGTAAAGAGATGAATCTTTTGAATTTCACAGTTTTAGTTTTATACAAATGTAGAAGAATTTATTTAGCAATTATTGACGGGGATTAATTTTATAAAATGAAAGGCTAAATTCACTCATATATAGTAAAGTGTGCATGCGCAGTAAAGTTTTCTCATTTCTCTTCATTTTTTTATTTTCCATATATGATCATACTGAAAGTGCTTTTCTGAGCATCATCTTTATCCTCGTAATAAAGTGTCTGGAAGATAAGTTTGGGTTTCCGGTCACCAATTTTCAGGTATACATTTTGGGTAATGAAATTTTCATTTTCCAAATCATCGCTGTTGACAATCATATAATCTTTGCTGGCTGAAAATTTGGATTTAATAAAGTCTTCCACAACTTTCTGTATTGTCTGAGATTGAGCCAAAGGAATTGTCCAGTTCAAATTGGCTCCGTAAGACATTATACTGATTTTGATGTCTCCCATATCAGGTTTCAGCTTCGAATCTCTGTAGGTACTTGATTCATTTTCTTCGCCGGCAATATCTTTAAAATCATTTTTGGAGTGCAGAAAAAGCGTTTCCAGAAATGTTTTGTAGTTTTTGTCTTGCGCTTGTGAAAAACTAAAGAACAATATTGCAAAACCAAAGAAGAGGATTTTTAATTTCATTGATATAAAAATTTCTATTCTACCAAAGGAATATTAAGGCTTACACTAAAACTGCGTGTTTTGGCTGTATGGTCATTGCCTTTTGCAAGATTTGCCAATCCCAAGTCATATTGAAATTTGAACATGTACAATGTGAATTGTATCCCGACACCATAATCCATCCTTCCCAGCTCGTTTCCAAAATCTATTTTTTCTTTTTCGCCATTTCCGACTTTGTATTTTTTACTGCCTGATAATGCATACGCTACATAAGGCCCAATCCCAATATCCAGATTGTTTGCGGTGTATGCCAAAGGAAGATTGAGTTGTAAAAATCCTAGCTTGATATCCGCAGCAGAATTGTTGATAACGCTGTTTTTAGAAGACCCTTTTTTTACATACTGCAAAGTAGGAAGCAAACCGTAACCTTCTTTGTCATCGTCTTTTTTATATTTTCCTGCATTGAAAGGAACAAAAACTGCCAAGCCGACATGATAGCCCAAATTACCGGATTCATCGGTTTTTTGCTGTGTTGTTTTGTGGCTGATTCCTGTCATGTTGATTCCTCCCAAAATGTCCAGGCGTTGAGCTTTTGCCGTCAAGCTGAATAGGCAAATACAAATAATTGCAAAAGTTGTTTTATAAATTAGTTTCATTTGATGATGATTTTAGTTTTTTTTGAACATTAATTAACAGTTCCACTGAATTTCCCTTGTTCTGCATAAGCTTCGCTTTTCGAATTATTAAAGGTGATTGCATAGAAAGTCCCTTCGATTTTGTTGCCATCCACAGAGGTTATTTTCACTTCGCCGCCACCGGTCAGAGTTGTTCCGTTATTATCTGTACTGTAAGATTTGGTTTGGTCTGTAACGTTCTGATAATCTTTCCTAATGACAATTCCGTTTTGGGAACCACTTCCGAGAACATACGTCTTGTTGGCCGCAACATCACCGTACAAAACCATATTGATAGATTCGTTTCCACCATCTCTGATTGCAGAAATCGTGATAATGGTCATTCCTGCTGCAGATGTTTTCACAATTCCTGCCTTTGTAGAGCTGAATTTTCCGGAATGCCCACCGTCAAAACCGTATTGTTCTGCAGTTAAAGTAGCTGAACCTCCTGAATTATTCACACCGTTATCGTCATCATCATTTCTGTTGCAGGAGATTAGGATTGTGATCATAAAAAGAGCTGCAAATAGATAAAAAAATAGTTTTCTCATTGTTTTAATTTTAATTGGTTATTGATGAGACAAAGGTATTTTGAAGCATTAACGATTGCAATAATGAGAAACCCATCTTCTTATAGGTATTTGTACTCATTTTGATAAATGATTCGAATAGATTTGATGATTTTGATGAAGAAAGAAAGAATACAAATTGATTTGATTTAGCAAAAGTCCATATCTTAACAGCCTGAAAGATTTCTAACAATATCTTCTGGATGATCAAAATATTATTTAATTAAAATCGTGATGAATTCTATTGCCGTGCTTCATACCCATCTTTTCCAGAATGACAAGAAAGATTCAGGGTTTTATTTCAATACTTTGGAAAGGCATCTGAAAGCCAATCATAAGTTTATTGAAAAACCTCACCGGCACAATGCATACCTTACTGTTTTATTCACAAAAGGCAGTGGAGTACATGAAATTGATTTTCAGAAATATAATGTTTCCGAAGGGAGTCTTTTTTTTCTGATTCCTGGGCAGGTGCACCGTTGGGAACTTTCAGAGGATGCGGACGGTTACATTTTTTTTATTTCCCCGGAATATTATGACCTGCATTATGTGAATCTTCATCTTAAAGATTATCCCTTTTTCGGTTCACCAACTGTAAGCCGTAAACTTGAGATTAGTGCGGCTGATCTTAATAAAATTGTCTCTTTATTGGAAATAATTGATGAAGAAAACCAAACGCAACATCTGATGAAAGAATGTGTAATTCTTGCGCTTCTTACTGTTGTGTACACCTATTCAACAAGGCATTATACAGAGAAAGAAACACTCTCATCAGACGTTAAAGTTGCTTATTTCAGGCATTATCACGATTTTGAAAATTTACTGGAAAAACATTTTAAAGAAAAAAAATCTATTTCCGAATACGCAGATCTTCTGGGAATCTCTACCAAACATCTGAACAGGATAACACAAACGGTGGTGCAAAAAACAGCTTCCGCAATGCTCACAGACCGATTGATGCTGGAAGCAAAACGCATGCTTATGTATCTGGATGATCATGTGGTCGACATAGCCTTCAGACTCGGATATGAAGATTATTCTTATTTTTCACGGGTATTCAGGAAAAATGTGGGCTTCAGCCCTACCCGTTTTATTCAGAAATATAAATCCTGACGTTTGCTAAAGCTGTATTGTATATGGTCCTTCAAAAACGGTTTTATAGGAATCCAGCATCTTGCCCTTTTGGTCAAATACACCAATTTCTATATTCTGTTTGTAGAGCCTGATCTCTTCTTCCGGAAAGCTGATATTGATGTTTCCTTTTACAATTTCATCCCCTTTCACTTTTATATGATTTCCATCGGATAAAGATATTTCGCCGTGAAAAGGCTTCAACAATTTAATGGTAACAACCTGATCTTCATTCGATTTATTAAGAAAAGTATATGTGTATGTATTGGTTATTTTACCATTTTGGCTGATGTAGGTGCTTCCGGCCGGCTTAATGAATTTAGCTTCCATACTTCCGCGGTCATCTAATAAAAACCCTAAAAAACCGATAAGCAGCACCAAAAAAACTGTAGTCGCCTTCATACGCGCTGTAAACCTGAATTTTGTCTGATTTTCAATTTCGGATTCTGTTGCATAACGAACAAGACCTTTGGGCAGGCCTACTCTTTCCATAACTTCATCACAGGCATCAATACATGCGGTACAATTGACGCATTCCAGTTGCTGTCCGTTTCTTATATCAATTCCGGTTGGGCACACCAACACACATTGTAAACAATCAATACAATCTCCTTTTCCGACAGATTTGCGGTCTTCCCCGTTTCTCCATTTTGCACGGCCTTCACCTCTTTTGAAATCATAATACACGTTCACGGTCTGTTTATCAATCAGAACACCCTGAAGCCTTCCATAAGGGCAAATCAGCGTACAAACCTGTTCCCGAAGCCACGTAAAAACAAAATAAAAAATCCCAGTAAATACCAGCATGGTAACAAAATTCCCGAAATGAGATCCCGGGCCTTCAGCCATAATCCGAAAAACCTCTTTATACCCGACAATATACATAAACATAAAATGGCTGACTGTAAGCGATACAAGTAAAAATATGAACCATTTTAAGGCTCTTTTTCTTATTTTTTCGGCATCCCATTTTTGGCGGGAAAGTTTCATTTGTTTGTTGCGGTCTCCTTCGATCCAATATTCGATTTTTCTGAAAACCATTTCTAAAAATACCGTTTGAGGGCAAAGCCATCCACAAAACAAACGCCCAAATACCAATGTAAAAAGCATGACAAAAATGACAGAAGTTACAGCTCCTAAAGCCAGAATAAAAAAATCCTGCAGATAAAAAGGCTGTCCTGCAATAAAAAAATGCCTGTCAATAATGTTAATGAGTAAAAAGGGATTTCCGTTTATTTTAATAAAAGGAATGCTGAAAAAGAATATAAGTAAAATATAACTGGCATAATTCCTGTAATTGGTGAATTTTCCTTTTGGTTTTCGGGGAAAAACCCATTTTCTTTTCCCTGTACTGTCCATTGTGCCTAAAGAATCGCGAAATGCTTCAGTTTCTCTTTCAGAAGATGGTTGGGAAATATCTTTTGAATTCATTTTAATTGTAGTTTGTAGAGTTGCAGTGATGCTATCACCATTCAAAAAGCTGGTGTAACTTTCATTTTATCACTCTACAAAATTCCGGAATCATAGCTGAGAATAATAGTCTGATTTCGTTCCGATATAGGAAAAAAAGGACATTTTTTTAAAAAGACACATGAAAATTATCATGGGGAAATAAGATATTGAAGATGTACCAAAGAAACAAGTACAGAGAATTATTTTTGAAAACAAAAAAGCCGCTTGAGAAGCGGCTTGATATAGTAAAATAATTGATAATTATTTTTTGATGATCTTCTGGGAAGCACCATTTCCGTTTACGATATATACTCCTTTTGGAAGAGCAGAAATATCAAGAGAAGAGTTTTCTTTTACAGAAGAAGATTTTACCAGCTGTCCGTTTATATTGTAGATTTTAACATCTGCAGTTGCAGCAAAAACTAAAGTATTATCAACAATTGTATTTTTAACAAGAACTAATTTACCTTTAGTAACATCTGATACAGCTAACTGACTTGAATTTTTAGGAGACGGCGCTCCAGTAGTAAAGTCAACAGCATTATCATTAGTATCTGCCCCATTAGTTCTCGAAGCTGATAAAGTAGCTGAAATTGCAGGAGCAGCTCCAGAACCTTCAAATTGATTTGCTGTACCATAGCCTACAAAATCCAAAACATTTGAATCTGTTGGTGATGAAATCTGGGAATCATTGGATACCAATGCTATCTTCCCATTTGCAGCAGCCATAGCAAACCCTGCCACAGTATTAGTTCCTGAACCAAAATTTGTAGGTATAGGTGCTACATAATCCGGAACTAAATCTACAGAGCCTCCTGCACCCGCTTGCTCTTGAATAAGATAAGTTTGTCCAGGACTTAATGTAATGCTTGGTAGTGGGTGGTATTGATTAAAAGTTCCTGCACTCGAAGCATATTGTAATGTTGCTCCAGTTAATGTTACTGATGAAGATCCACGGTTAATTAGTTCTACAAAATCATTTTTATATGTAGAGCCTGAATTTCCTCCTCCACCATAAACTTCGTTAATTACAATTTGTGCGTTAGCAAAGGTTGCAACAGACACAATTCCTAAAATTGTAAAGATTTTTTTCATATCGTTAGATTTAAAATTGTTTTTATAAATATGAGCAAAAAAGAGTATTTTTCTTAAAGAAAAATACTCTTTTTTATATTGTTTTATTATTTTTTAATTACTTTCTGAGAAACAGTTTTACCGTTTACTACTGCAGTTACTACATAAACTCCTTTAGGAAGTTCTGAAATATTTAAAGAAGAATCTTTAGCTACCTGAGCTGATTTTACAACTTGACCGTTCATGTTGATTACAGATACTTTAGCATCCTGAGCAAATATAATTTCGTTATCTGCTACTGTATTTTTAACTAAAGAAACTTTTCCTTTGTTAGCGTTATCAACAGC
>DAMDNI010000124.1:0-7942 GCA_032083825.1 Bergeyella sp.
AACGATGTAAATCACCAGACAAAATAATTAAAGGCTTAGTATTTACTAAGCCTTTTTTAATTTATATTTTCCTGAAAATAACAGTTGCGTTGTGTCCGCCAAACCCAAAAGCATTGCTCATTGCAATATTTACGGTTTTCTGTTTTGGTTTCTGTGAGATGATATTTATTCCTTCGGGGATGTTTTCATCAAGGTTAGAGATGTTAATCGTTGGCGGAATAATGTCCTCCTGAATTGATTTAATGCAAATAATAGCTTCAGCAGCTCCGGCAGCTCCGAGCAAATGCCCGGTCATAGATTTGGTCGCACTGATGTCTAAATTCTCACTGTTTTTGAAAACTTTTTTTACTGCATTTAATTCTGCTATATCTCCGATTGGTGTTGAGGTTGCGTGCGGATTCAGATAATCTATTTGTTCCGGTAAAATTTCTGCGTCCTGAAGTGCGAGTTCCATTGCTTTTGCTGCACCGATTCCATCAGGATGAGGAGCGGTCATATGATATGCATCGGCTGTCATTGCTGCACCAACGAGTTCTGCATAGATTTTTGCACCTCTTGCTTTTGCATGTTCATATTCTTCCAAAATCAAAGCACCGGCACCTTCTCCCATTACAAAACCATCACGTTCAGTATCATAAGGACGGCTTGCCATTTTAGGATCGTCGTTTCTCGTAGACATTGCTTTCATTGAAGAAAAACCTCCCAAAGAAGCAGGAGTGATTGGTGCTTCCGAGCCACCGCTTATGATTATTTTCGCTTTTCCCCACCGGATATAATTGAATGCATCCATAAAAGCTGTATTTGCAGTTGCGCACGCCGAAACCGTTGTATAATTGATTCCTCTCAATCCGTATTTCATGGAAATCATCCCGGAAGCCATATTAGCGATGAGTTTTGGAACAAAAAAAGGGCTGAAACGCGGCGTTCCGTCTCCGGAAACATATTCTTTAACTTCGTTTTCAAAGGTTTCCATTCCGCCTTGTCCTGTTCCCCAAATCACACCAATGTCAAACGGATTAATTTTTTCCAGATCCAAGCCAGAATCTTCCATTGCCTGCGCTGATGCATAAATGGCAAATTGTGTGAAAAGGTCGCTTCTTTTGATTTCGTTTCTGTCTAGATATTTTTCGGGAGTAAAATTTTTGACCTCGCAGGCAAACCTTACTTTGAATTTTTCTGCATCAAAATGGGTGATCCTGCCTGCTGCACTTTCGCCTTTGAGACAATTTTTCCAGAATGTTTCTACATCATTTCCTAAAGGAGTTACAGCTCCCATTCCTGTAATTACGACTCTTTTCATGATCTTTCTATTTGTGTTTTAAATAAGTTTGAAGTTCCTTTTGCGATGAGCTTGGATTTATCGTAATTCCAGATTTCGCAGGAGGCGTTGATGAATTGTTTTCCCAATTTTATGATATGAGTTTCCGCGATGATATTTTCGCCCTCTTTCCCAACTGAGAAATAATCGATGACATTATTGATGGTTGTATAAAAAGTAGGCTCGTTCAACGAGAACATTGTTGCGCCCAAAACATCATCTATAATTGCTGCTGTAACACCACCGTGTAAATTCCCGATCGGATTGAGCCATTCCGGACGAATCGTGTATTGAAACTCCAAATGCCCTTTTTCTGCTGAAATTACGATGGGATCCAGCCATCTCATAAAGGGAGAGGGAGAATCCTTAAATTCTTTTCCGATTAAGGATTTTAAATGTGATAACCTGTCCATATTTTAATTAAAAGATTATTATAATTTATTGAATATCAATAGTATGATTTGAAATCAAAGAGTTAATTCTTCATTAATGATTTTTTCTATCCGGTCAAGAGCTTGCAAAAGATGATTTTGATTGTTTGTGGTTTTTGAAAGTAAAATTCCGCCCTCTATCAGCATGATGAATAAAAAGCTATATTCTGAGGAATTAATGGATTCTTTTATTTCATCGCCTGCTTTCCCTTCTTCTAAAATATCGGTGATTTTTCCTGCCCATTTTTCAAAACTTTTGGCCGCTTCATTTTTAAGAAAAGGTAGTGTATCATCAGCTTCTACCGCTGTATTGAGCAGCGGGCATCCACCTCGAAGAAAATTATCTTCCCAGGAATTTCTGTAAAAATCAACAATGGCAAAAAGCTTTTCCCGTGCTGTTATTTCATTTGTCAATTTTTCGTTGATTCCGTCTTGCAAATGCTTGGAATTGTATCGGTAAACTTCTTTTGCCAATTCATTTTTATTCTCAAAATTCCCGTAAATACTGCCTTTTGTAAGACTTGTTGCATTTATAATGTCCGACAAAGAAGTTCCCGCATAACCTTTTTTATTAAAGATTTCTGCAGTTCTTTCAATGATGAATTGTTTTGTTTTTTCTGCTTTTGACATTCTTGAACAGGAAATGATACGGCAAAGATATATAAAATAATACCAATCGGTATATTTTTTTAAGCTTAAATTATTAATTTCAGATAATATAATGTATATCCCATTTTTTGCTTTAAAGTAAAAATGCTTTCGGAAAACTCCGAAAGCATTTCATTATCATTATTTTATGTTTTATTTCCAGCCTCCTCCCAAGCTTTTGTAAATATTCACAACTGTGCTCAGCTGTCTTTCTTTGGCTTCGATAAGTTCCATTTTTGCATCTAAGGCATCACGTTGATTCATCAAAACTTCCAGATAATCTGCCCGGGAATTTCTGAACAATTGATTGGCAATATCAATTCCTTGATCAAGTGCTTTTGATTCCTGTGCTTTCATCTCATAATATTGGTCAAGATTTTTAATCGCGGACATTTGATTTGTAATATCAAGATAAGCGTCTAGGATAGTTTTATCGTATTCGTACAAAGCCTGAATCTGTCTTGCATCAGCAGTTTTGAACTGAGCCTGAATCGCACTTTTGTTAATCAGCGGGCCAGCCAATTCTCCGACAAGGTTGTAAGCAAGCGACTCCGGCATTTTTACTAAATATGAAGGATTAAATGCTTCCAATCCAAGTGCAGCATTGATTTCAAGGCTTGGATAGAATTCTTTTCTTGCAGCTTCCACATCCAGTTTTGCAGCTTCCAATTCAAGCTCAGCTTGTTTGATGTCGGGACGATTTGCTAATAATTGGGACGGAATTCCTGTATAAACGGTTTGTGGAACGATCGACATGAAGCTTTCCTTTGTTCTCACAATCGGTTGCGGATAACGGCCGAGCAAAGCGTTGATTTGATTTTCTTTTTCTGTGATTTGCTGTTTCAAATCATATTCTGCAGCGTTGGATTTTGCCAACTCAGCCTCGAATTTTTTAACTGCTAATTCCGTTGCAGCCATTGCCTGCTTTTGGATTTTTGCGATTTCAAGCGCTTTTTTCTGCAAATCGATATATTGATGAATAATATCCAATTGGTTGTCAAGTGACAATAATTCATAATAATGATCAGCAACTTCTGCAATCAGACTTGAAAGAACAAAATTTTTCCCCTCAACAGTTGAAAGATAATGGGCAACTGCAGCTTTCTTTTCGGTTCTCAGCTTGTGCCAGATATCAACTTCCCAGTTTGCAACCAATCCGCCTTCAAAATTTCCGAGCGGATCGGGCATTTCTTTTCCGGGTTCAATTTCTGTAGTGGCATCTCCGGCTCCTTCAGAAGTGTATCTTCCAGCTTTATTCACTCCGGCTCCTAATTTCGCAGCAACTGTGGGGCTTAATTTCCCATTTTTGTACATGACATCGTTTTTTGCGATTTCGATTTCCTGTAGGGTAATAAGCAGCTCCTGATTGTTTTTCAACGCTTCATCAATTAAACTTACGAGGTTCGGATCTGTGAAAAACTCTTTCCATGGTGTAATCCCGGAATTGTTTTCCGAAATATTCTGTGGGTTTTCAAAATTCTGAGGAAGAGTTTCCTTTGTCTTATCCTGAATTTTGGTTGCCATCGGTGCTTTACATCCAATCAATGCTAATGAAATGAATGTAATGGACAATATATTTTTTTTAATTTTCAAATTTTCCATCATGTCGATAAGGTTCAGTTTGTTCTGTTAAAGGATTTTCTTCTTCGTAATATGTAAGCTTGGTCTTCGCTGCAATATTGGCGAAAATGTAGTATAATCCGGGAATAATCATTAATCCGAAAATTGTTCCGATGAGCATTCCGCCAGCTGCTGCTGTTCCGATTGTTCTGTTGCCAACTGCTCCGGGTCCTGTTGCTAATGCTAAAGGAATTAATCCTGCAATGAATGCGAATGATGTCATCAGAATCGGGCGGAATCGGAGAGAAGCTCCCTGCAAAGCTGCTTCTTTTGTGGAAAGTCCTTCTTCGGCTTTTTTCTGAACAGCAAATTCGACAATTAAAACTGCGTTTTTCCCGAGCAAACCGATGAGCATTACCATTGCAACCTGAGCATAAATATTATTTTCTAATCCGAATAAAGAAAGACATAAAAATGCTCCGAAAATTCCCGTTGGCAAAGACAAAATAATCGGCAACGGAAGGATGAAGCTTTCATATTGTGCGGAAAGAATCAGATAAACAAATGCAAGACAGACTAAGAAAATATATACGGCTTCATTCCCTCGGGAAACTTCATCTTTGGAAATTCCCGCCCAATCGATTCCGAAACCTCTTGGAAGCGTTTTGTCTGCAACTTCCTGGATTGCCCTGATTGCATCACCGGAACTATATCCGGGAGCAGGAGTTCCGCTAACTTCTGAAGAGTTGTACATATTGTGTCTCGTGATTTCCGAAAGGCCATATACTTTTTCCAGTTTCATAAAATCGGAATAAGGTACCATCTGGTCTTGATCGTTTTTCACATACAATTTTAATAAATCGCTTGGCAAAGCCCGGTATTGCGGACCAGCCTGAACAATTACTTTGTAAGGCCTGTCAAAACGGATGAAACTTGTTTCATAGTTAGAACCAATTAAAGTCGACAGGTTATCCATTGCTTTTTCTATCGTTACGCCTTTTTGTTCGGCAAGATCGTTATCAATTCTTAACATATACTGCGGAAAGCTCGCAGAATAGAAACTGAAAGCAGAACCTAATTCCGGACGCTTGTTGAGTTCTTTCACAAAATCATTGCTTACTTCCTCCATTTTGTGATAATCACCGCTTCCGGCTTTGTCTAAAAGCCGAAGCTCAAAACCTCCTGCGGCTCCATATCCCGGAATTGATGGTGGTTGGAAGAATTCGATATTTGCACCAGGAATTTCTTTGGCTTTTTGTTCCAATTGTTCGATGATTTCAGCGGCAGATTCTTTTCGGTCTTTCCAATCTTTAAGATTAATAAGGCAGGTTCCGGAATTAGATCCTGTTCCTTCTGTAAGGATTTCATAACCCGCTAAAGAAGAAACGGACTGAACACCATCAATATCCTCTGAGGCTTTCTGCAGTTGTAATGCAATTTGATTGGTTCTTTCCAAAGTTGATCCAGGAGGAGTCTGAATAATTGCATAAATCATTCCTTGGTCTTCACTTGGGATAAATCCGGAAGGTAATTTATTACTCATAAAAAATGTTGCAATACAGAAAAGCAGCAATATTGGTAAAGTGATTATTTTTCTCGTAACTGTCTTGTTCAGTAACTCCTGATATTTTCCTGCTCCAACTGTAAACAGATTATTAAAACCATCCAAAAATCTGTTGACCGGCGTTTTCTTTTTCTCCTTTCCGTGGTTGTTTCTAAGGATTAAAGCACATAAAGCTGGTGTCAATGTCAAAGCAACGATTCCTGATAATATAATCGAGGAAGCCATCGTAATGGAAAACTGACGGTAAAAAACGCCAACAGGCCCGGACATAAAAGCCACCGGAATGAAAACCGAAGCCATCACCAAAGTAATTGCGATAATGGCACCGCTGATTTCGTGCATTGCCTCTTCGGTTGCTTTTAACGGAGATAAATGTTTTTCTTCCATCTTGGCATGAACAGCCTCTATTACAACAATCGCATCATCGACAACGACACCAATTGCCATTACCAGCGCAAAGAGTGAAATCATATTAAGGGTAATTCCAAATGCGGACATAATCGCAAAAGTTCCTACTAAAGAAACCGGAACTGCTAATGTCGGAATGAGTGTAGAACGCCAGTCCCCTAAAAACAGAAACACCACAATCGCCACTAAAATGAACGCTTCAAATAATGTGTGAACCACTTTTTCTATCGATGCATCCAAAAATCGTGAAACGTCGTAACTGATCTCATAATGCATTCCTTTCGGAAAGCTGGTTTTTTGAAGATCTGCCATTAATGATTTTACATTTTTGATAACGTCACTCGCATTGGAGCCGTAAGATTGCTTAATAGTGATTGCAGCCGACGGTTTCCCGTTAAGTGTAGAGTAGATGTCATACATAGAACTTCCGAATTCTATATCGGCTACATCTTTTAACCTTACAAATTGGCCATCAGTTTTAGATTTCAGAATAATATCTCCGTACTCTTTTTCGTTGTTGTAACGCCCCGGATATTTCAATATATATTCAAAAGACTGAGAACGTTTTCCGGAACTTTCCCCGGTTTTTCCCGGAGAAGCTTCCAGGCTTTGAGAGTTAAGCGCTTCCATCACTTCGTCTGCAGAAATGCCGTAAGCGGTCATTCTGTCAGGCTTCAGCCAGACACGCATTGCATATTCCCTTGTTCCTAAAATATCGGCTTCTCCAACACCTTTCACTCTTTTTAATTCAGATAGCAGGTTGATATCGGCAAAATTGAAAAGGAATTTCTGATTGGCTTTTTTATCATCACTGTAAAGATTGATGTACATCAGCATATTTGGTTCTTCACGGGTGATTTTCACACCTTCGCGGACGACTAAAGGCGGTAGTTTATTAATAGCAGAAGAAATATGGTTCTGAACATTAACGGCTGCAACATTCGGATCTGTTCCCAAATCAAAAACGACCTGTATAGAAGCTTCACCATCATTTCCTGCATCGGAGGTCATATATTTCATTCCGGGAATTCCGTTCAGAGCTCTTTCCATTGGGATTACCACGGATTTTATGAGCAGTTCGTTGTTTGCGCCCGGATATTCTGCCGTGATATTTACTTTTGGCGGCGAAATGGAAGGGAATTGTGTGATCGGAAGATTTACCAAAGATAAAATTCCTAAAAATACGATGATCAATGAGATCACGATCGACAGAACTGGTCTGCGAATGAATTTCTTAAACATAATTAATAGTTGATGGTTGACAGTTGTCGGTTGATGGTCTTTGAAATTATAATTTTTTACAATTCAGACATTTTTCATCTGACTTTCAACTTCAATATTTTTTAGTTAGCTTGTAATTTTAATGAACTCAAGACCTTTTTCGGATCCTGGAATTTGGTTTCCACCTTCTGGTCATCTTTTACTTTTTGCACACCTTCCAACAAAATTTTATCAGAACTGGTGACTCCCTCAGACACAACATATAGATCCGGAAGCTCGTAAGCAACTTTTATATTTTTTGATTTTACAATGCCTTTTTTGTCAACCACGAAAACATAGATCTGATCCTGAATTTCATACGTTGCTTTTTGAGGGATGATCAAAGCATTTTTTAAAGGGAGCGTCATCTGTACTTTCCCGGTTTCGCCATTTCGTAACAACTGATCAGGATTTGGGAATTTTGCACGAAAAGCAATATTTCCGGTTTCATTGTCAAACTCACCTTCAATATTTTGGATAAATCCTTTTTCCGGAAGCGGTTCTCCATTGGCCATAATCAGAGAAACCTGATTGTTGCCTCTTTCAGCAGCATGAGTTTGATAATTGATGTATTCCGGTTCTGAAACATTGAAATAAGCGTAAATTCCGGTATTATCTGAAAGGCTTGTCAGGAGATCGCCTTCATCAACCAAACTCCCTAATTTCAGTGGAATTCTGTTGATAAATCCAGAAAATGGGGCTTTTACGGTTGTGAAGTTGAGATGGATTTGGGCTAGTCTTGCTTCTGCATTG
>DAMDNI010000124.1:7952-8519 GCA_032083825.1 Bergeyella sp.
GCATTGGCTGCATCCAATTTTGCTTTTGCCATTGCCCTTTCATTTTTTGAAACGATATTATTATTGGCCAGTGTACTGGAATTCTGCAACTCGATTTTTGCTTGTTCCACTTCAGCCTGGGCTTTCATTAATTCAGCCTGGTAAATTTGCGGCATAATTCTGAAAAGTGTTTGTCCTGCATGCACATATTGCCCTTCATCTACGAATATTTTTTCAAGAAAACCTTTTTCCTGAGCGCGGATTTCGATGTTTTTGGCGGATTGGATCTGTGCGACATAATCTTTAGTAATGATGGTATCTGTTTTCAAAGGATTGGTAACAGGATAAACTGCAGCCTCTTCTTTTTCTTCTTTTTTCTCATTACAGCTTAGAATGATCAGCAAAGTGCTGAAAATAAGAGTGAATGTGACTCTTCTCATGAGTGAAATATTTTAATTTTAATTGAGTATGATGAACAATCTTTTGAGATTATTCATTATAAATGATAAGTGATGTTGAAAACAATAATTTTTGTGTGGTAAGGGAATACACAATTTCTGCTCAATAATGAAATAAGCAGATTAAAAT
>DAMDNI010000125.1:0-8434 GCA_032083825.1 Bergeyella sp.
ATGATTTCATGATCCGCAGAATTTATGGTGATGCAGGGATTCAGGTAATTATTGAAGAATATCTGAAAGGATTTGAAGCTTCCATTATTGCGTTTTCCAATGGTGAAAAATTATTTCCGTGCATTCCTGTAAAAGATTACAAAAAAGTTGGTAACGGTGATAAAGGAGCCAATACAGGCGGAATGGGAAGCGTTGCTCCGACTCCGGAATTCACACAGGAACACTTTGCCGATTTTGATCAGAATATTTTACAACCCACTCTGAAAGGTTTGCAGGAAGAAAGGCTTTCTTTCAAAGGCTTTATTTTCTTTGGATTGATGGTCACCAAAAAAGGCTCTTATCTTCTCGAATATAACATGAGATTGGGAGATCCGGAAACACAGTCACTTTTGGCTTTAATGGAGAATAACCTTTTAACAGTAATAGAAGACTGTCTGAGCGGAAAAGATTTCGAACTCAAATTCAAAGATAAAAAAGCCGTTTGTCTGACCATGTGTTCAGGAGGATATCCGAGAACGATCGAAACCGGTTTCGAAATCAAAGGAACAGATAAAGTAGCACACAGCGAAGTCCTTTTTGCAGGAGCTGCTTATCGTGGAGAAAGAATTATCACCACAGGCGGAAGAGTGCTCAATCTTGTTGCTTTGGGAGATTCTTATGAAGAAGCCCGCAAAAAAGTCTATGAAGATGCAGCAACTGTACAGTTTGACTACGCCTTTTACAGAGAAGATATCGGTAAATTTTAGAAATATGCCCTGAATTTTCGGGGCTTTTTTATGAAGGAGCTATTTCCCGCTTTCCGCACTCGCTTTTTTGTATTTTTTCTGGAAAAATACAAAAAGAGCTCAGACAAATGCTGCAATCGGGACTAGTAACAATCACACTTAAATAGGAAATTAAGCTTTAAACACAAGCTTATAAATTTGTAAATCATTATAATGCATAACGGAATTATCATTTTAGACTTCGGATCACAATACAACCAGCTTATTGCAAGACGCGTAAGAGAAATGGGTGTATATTCTGAGGTTGTACCTTTCAACACAACGATTGCAGAAATTTTAGAGAAAAAACCGGTAGGGATCATTCTTTCCGGCGGGCCAAGTTCAGTAAATGCAGAAGATGCACATTTAGTTGACAGAGAAGTTTTCGAATCAGGAATTCCTGTTTTGGGAATCTGCTACGGAATGCAGTTGACCGCACACATTTTAGGCGGAAAAGTTAAAAAAGGAACAAAAGGAGAATACGGAAAAGCCAATTTTGAAGTATTGCGTTCCAACCCTGTTTTATCAGGGATTTCCAGAAATTCTACTGTTTGGATGAGCCATTTCGATGAAGTAGAAAATGTTCCCGAAGGCTTTGAAATTTCAGGGAAATCAGATGTGATTGCTGCAATGGCCAATGAAGAGAAAAATATTTTCACTTTACAGTTTCATCCCGAAGTTTCGCATACGGAAGAAGGAGCAAAAATGATTGAAAATTTTGTTTTTAATGTCTGCAAAGCCGAAAAAAACTGGAAGCTTTCCAACTATATCGAAAGAACTGTTTCCGAAATTCGTGAAAAAGTCGGGAATAATAAAGTTATCTTAGGACTTTCAGGAGGTGTAGATTCTTCTGTTGCCGCAGTTCTCATTCATAAGGCGATCGGAGATCAGCTTACGTGTATATTTGTAGATACAGGGCTTTTGAGGAAAGATGAAGGCAAAAAAGTAATGGAAAATTACGGAGAACATTTCCATATGAATATCAAAATGGTGGATGCTTCTGAAAGATTTTTATCAAAACTTGCAGGAATTTCTGATCCGGAACAGAAAAGAAAAATAATCGGGAATGAATTTGTATATGTTTTTGATGAAGAATCCCATAAGTTTGAAGGAGTAAAATTTTTAGCACAAGGAACTATTTATCCAGATGTTATTGAATCACAATCCGTAAAAGGCCCATCTGCAGTCATCAAATCTCATCATAATGTTGGAGGGCTTCCTGAAGAAATGAAACTTGAGCTTTTGGAACCGCTTCGCGAACTTTTCAAAGATGAAGTGAGGAAGGTAGGTGAAGAATTGGGAATCCCGCATCATTTGGTTTACCGTCATCCTTTTCCGGGACCAGGTTTAGGAATCAGGATTTTAGGAGAAGTCGATGATGAAAAAGTGAAGATCCTGCAGGAAGCTGATGATATATTTATTGAAGAACTGTACAAACATAACCTTTACGAAAAAGTTTCCCAAGCTTTTGTGGTGCTTCTTCCCGTAAAATCAGTTGGTGTAATGGGAGATGAGAGAACGTATGAATATACTGCTGCCGTTCGTTCTGCCAATACGATTGACTTTATGACTGCAACCTGGAGTCGCCTCCCGTACGATTTTCTGGAAATCGTATCGAACAGAATCATCAACGAAGTACGCGGTATCAACAGAGTTGTCTATGATATTTCAAGCAAACCGCCCGCAACGATAGAATGGGAATAAATATCTCGCAAAAATAAAAGCCTGGATTTTTTTCAGGCTTTTTTTAATTAAAATTTTGAAACGCCCTCTTTTTTGTTTAAAGTCATTTTTATGCTATCATTCACTCTTTCAACTTGCTGAAAAATACTTTCAAGTTCATGAGTTTTCTCTATTTTTACATTATTACTTAACTTAATTGCTGAATAGCTTTTTTGAAAATTGAAGGTAGAAAGCTGATTCTCATTCATATATCTTTTATAAAATCCGTTTGTTTTTTCAGAAATCTTTTGAAGAGTAGAATCCACAGCTTGTGCCTTCATTTCTTCAAAAATAAAATTTCCTTTTAAATCCATATAAGTAGGTACAATTTGTATTTTATCAGGTGCAACCACTACTGCATTTATTACTATATTATGCTTTAAAGAATAATTAATTGTAAGATCTAAAGGATATGATTTTTTTGTATAATTCCCATCTGAGAAAATGATGATTGATCCATTTTTCTGGTCTTTCAAAGTGTAAATTCCCGTTAGAAGAGCATCGGAAAAATCTGTTCCGGCTTTTAATTTTAAAATAAATTCTTTTATTATACCCAGAGAATTAAGAAGTTTATTTCTATCTTTTGTCAGAGGGCAGACTACATAAGAATTTGCAGAAAATACCACGACAGAAAATGCCTGGTTTGGTTTTTTGTTTTCAATCATTTTTCTTACGGCTTCCTTTACTGCAGAAATGCGATCCGGTTTAAAATCCTTGGAAACCATTGTGAGTGAAACATCAATGAGAATGGTAATATTTTCCTCATTTTCCTTTTCAGAATTGAAAAAACTACTATTGCCCACTTTATCTTTGGAGCAACTGATGCTAATGATTGTGATTAAGAGAATATAAAAATATTTCATAAAGAACGATTTATCTTAAATTTTCAGAGATTTTAAATTGAAAATATATTCCTGCGATTAGACCGACTAAAGCGCCGAGATAGCCAAAATTGTGAATGCAACCAACAATAATGAAATTTCGAATATTTGTAGTTTTTTCAGGAATATACCAATGAAGGTTTTCAATTTCCATAAACCATTTTCCGTATATAAAGCCCAAAATACCAAAAACCATTGTAATAAGAATATTTATGGAAACAGCTTTCAATGTAATTCCTAAATTTTTTTTTGAATTACGGAATAAAGATAGCAAAGCATATACAATTCCCAAAAATAATCCTACCCACCAAGTTGCTAAAAAACCAATGATTGCAACTTTGACTCTTATATTTAATGGAGATTTTGAAATACCAAACTGCTGGAATTTGAAAAGTGTAAAATAATCATTGGAAATAGAATAAGTAATCTGGTCATGAATAATCCCATAAATACTCGCAACAAGAATTGAAAAAATAATGATTAGAAAGAAGTTTAAAAATTTTAGCATTCACATTTTTTAGAAACTAAATTTACAAAATTCTCAATATTGATTTTGAAAAATTACTTGTTGATTAATTTTATTAATAATTGTAAAAAATGTTCAGTATTTAAAAATCCGTCATATTGAAAGATTATTTCGTTTTCAGGATTTAAAATAATGATGGAAGGATAGGAAACTTTTCCATGAATATTCCCAAGGGTTTCCGCAAGCTCATGAATTCCGGTTGATTTTCCATTTGGTTTGTAACGGAAAGTTTTTCCAAAAAAAGTGATATCTCGTTTTTCTTCTGCATCGAGTTCTGTAAAGTAGAATTTTTCATTTAAAAGATTGATTATTTTTTCATTTTTGAATGTTGTATTTTGCATGGTTTTGCAGTATTGGCACCAATCGGCGTGAATGAAGATAACAACATTTCGGGAATGATTTTTTTGCAGATTCTCGATTTCTTCAAACGGATATTTTTTTAATTGAGAAAAATATTTCTCCGGAAAGAAAGAAGCTCCCAGTATAATGATTGTTTTTAATATTAATTTTAAAAGATTCATCTTAATTTATTTTAAACCTGATTCCCAGAAACCCACGGATTCCCTGATTTGGAGCGTATACGTAAGAGGTATCAAAACTTAAAGGATTGTCTTCTGTCGGAACACCAAAAGGATCGTCTGATCTTGCAATAATGAAAGGATTTCCTTTGGCGGGAGTCCAATTGAGAAGATTTTTCAGACCTGCATAAATTTCAAAATTTTTGAAACCATCATAAGTAAACTGGATGTTCTGAATGCTCCACCAAGGCGATTTGGGTTTTCTTGGATCTGAACTGCCAAGCAAAGGCAATTTCATCGGGCTGTAGATATTCCCGGTGTAATCTACGGAAAGATTCCAAAGATTGATCTTGTAAGAGATTGCCCAGGTTCCCATGAATTTTTCTGTGAGCATCTGCTGTTTAGAAATACCATTTTCTGTAATTGTATTTTCCATTAAAGTTCCGCCTAATATCAATTTCAATCCGTTGGAAAAATTGAAATCAGAATTCAAGCTTATTCCTTTGCTTACTGCATTTCCGTCAAGATTATCATAAATGATTTCGTTCGGATCTGTTTCATAATCAGCAACAATCCTGGTGGTGAAATAGGTATAAAAAGCTGTCGCATCCAAGCCTATAAAAGATCCGGATTCAAAATATATTTTTTTGATAAAATTAAGATTGACATTATATGATTTTTCAGGTTTTAGATCACTTAATATCACAACTTTCCTGGCTCCGGTCAAAGCAGCATGATCTTCTGTGAAAAGGTTAACAACACGGAAACCCGTTCCTGCATTTAAACGCATGATAGTATTGTCATTAAAATTCCATTTGTAAGCGAATCTCGGTGTAAAAATATTTCCATGAATATTGTTGTGATCATAACGGAATCCGACTAATAATTTGTGTTTTTCGTGAAGTGCAATTTCATCCTGAATGAAAACTCCGGGAAGCCATGTTTTTTCAGGATTATTCAACTCAGAATCTGCAGTTGCAGGTGTATTGTCATCATAATAAGTATATCGAAGTGCGGTTCCTGCCAATAAATCGTGTTTTCCTATTTTTTTGTCCCAGGTAAACTGCCCGAAAGCAATTTTTTGGTTGGCAATATATGAAGTGTCTCCATAACGGCTGTCCTGACCATGATTGATAAAGGAGAAAGAGAAAAACACTTTTTCATTGGTGGGGATTTGATAATTTCCGAGAATTTCTGTACGGTTGGTGTAAATGCTTTCGCCGTAGATCTTATTTCCGCCTCTGTATGATTTGTTCCAGCGGATGTCTCCGCCCCATCGATCTTCATATAAATATCTTGCCACGAAACTGAACAGGCGATTTTCTTTTCGTTCAAAATTCCATTTTTGGAAAACAGAAATCCGGTTTTGTAATGTTACATCGGTGAAATTGTCTTTATTCAAATCCATAATATTTTTGTAATTGTAATAATTGATTCCTGTCAGGATACTGATTTTTCCCAGATTATTCTTAAACCCTACATCTGTATTGTATTCTCCCCAGCTAGTTCCGAAGATATCGGCAGTCATTAAAGGGGCATTCTGAGGTTTTTTGGTAATAATGTTGATGAGACCTCCAACAGCTTCGCTCCCGTAAAGAGAAGAAGCGGGGCCTTTTACGATCTCAATTCTTTCTACGAGAGAATTTGGAATTCCTGAAAGCCCGTAAACAGTTCCTAAAGAACTTACAATTGGCATTCCGTCGATTAAAACCATAGTATAAGGGCCTTCAAGACCATTAATATGAATATCTCCTGTGTTGCAGATATTGCAATTAAGCTGCGGACGTACACCATTGATATTCTGAAGTGCATCAAAAATATTCGGAGTTGGATTTTTCTTGAAAAAAACAGAGGAATATACTTCTACAGGAACCGGGCTTTCCAAGCGTTTTACAGGTTTCATCGTTCCTGAAATTACAATATCTTCAATATTCGTGGTTTTTGTTACATCTGTTGAGTCTGTAGATTTTGTAGTGTTGATTTCAGTGTTTTGAGCAGAAAGATTTGAAGCCAGTGAAAATAGCAGGAACAAAATCAATATTCTGATAAATAAATGCATGATAAATAAGTTTGATTAGCAAAACTATAAAAGTTAGATCAATCTAACAAATTTAAAATAAGTTTTTTTTTAAAAAGAAAAGACTTCTATTTTGAAGCCTTTTGTTTAATATTTTTTAATAAGATATTTGAATAGTATTTTGCTTGTTTGTTTTAGGATCATTTTGCAATCATAGTTGAGTTAGTTATAAAGTAAAGTTAATCTGATGTAAAAAATTAGATGAACGGGATTTCATTAATAAGTATTATAAATCACTGAAAAAATCAAATTGTAGTTGATAATTTAAACATTTATGTAATTTTATCCCTGCAAAACTGAGGATTAACAATCTTATTATTCTGAATGAGCAAAATCCCTTTAAGACAAATTAAAGAGCCTGATTTTTCTGATAACTTCGTTATTAAGGATATTCGTACTTTGCTTTTGGAGAATGAGATGGTGCAGGAGCTTCACAGGCATGATTTCTTTTTTGTACTGGCATTGGAAAAAGGAATGGGCGAGCATACTATAGATTTTGTATCATACCCTGTTTGTGATTATACTGTTTTTTTTATGCAGCCCGGGCAAGTACATCAACTTACATTGAAAAAGGGAAGTACAGGCTATCTTATGCAATTCAATGCCGAATTTTATTCGCCTCGGGAAAAACCGGCAATCCATACTTTTCGGAAGGTAAGCAGCGAAAATTATTGCCAGCTTAATTCTGACAGATCAAAAAAATTAATTGCTGTTTTAGATTACATTTTTCTGGAATACTCCGAAAAACAGGAACAATACAAAGAAATTATCAAATTAAACTTAGAAATATTTTTTATCGAGCTTTTGCGGCAAAGCAAAAATCCTAAAACATTGCCAAAAAATGATCAATCGTATGCTCAGGAACGTCTTGAAGAACTTCTGGAATTATTGAGAAATTACATTACAACCATCAAACAAGTAGCGCAATATGCTGATATGTTGCATCTTACTTCTTACCAGCTTAATGCGATCACCAAAAAAACTTTAGGGAAAACGTGTTCACAGCTAATTAATGAGCATATTCTTCTCGAAGCTAAAAGACAACTTCTTGCAACTTCCGGTCAAATCAACCAGATTGCCTACAGCTTAGGGTACGAAGATGTATCTTACTTTATTCGTTTCTTCAAAAAACATACGGGAAATTCCCCTGAAGCATTCAGAAAGAATTTTAAATAAGTCCTGTTTAACTTCATTTTTGTCCTACATAGCACTTTCATATCTGCTTTAATTTTGCAGTATAAATATGAAAGCAAATGGAACACATAAGCAATTCTTTTGACGAAGATTACAAAAAATTTTGGAACGCACGATATAAAAATTCTGAGTTTGCATATGGTAAAAATCCTAATGATTTTTTTAAAGAGCAAATCGAAAAAATAACTCCAGCTTCTATTCTTTTACCTGCAGACGGTGAAGCGAGAAATGGTGTATACGCCGCACAATTAGGATGGAATGTTACTTCACTTGATTTGAGTCTTGAAGCCAAAAATAAAGCTTTGCAACTGGCATCAGAAAAGAATGTAACCATCAATTATATCGTAGAGGATCTCGATAATCTGGATTTTGAGAAGTCATCTTTTGATGTGATTGCATTGATTTATGCTCATTTTTCTGCAGATAAAAAATCTCTGCTTCATAAGAAGCTAAGCGAATGGCTGAAACCAGGCGGAATTATCATTTTTGAAGCATTTAGTAAGGAGCATTTGCAATTGGTTCAATCAAATCCAAAGGTTGGAGGGCCAAAAGACCTTGCTATGTTATTCTCTAAAAATGAATTGTTGGATGATTTTAGTGATTATGAAATAGAATTACTTGAAGAAACAGAGATTCAGTTAACAGAAGGAAACTTTCATAGCGGCTGCGGCTCTGTTATCAGGTTTTTGGGCAAAAAAAGATTCTGATAAAGAATTTCTAATTATATATCCGGTGAAGAATACAAATAAAAT
>DAMDNI010000126.1:0-6282 GCA_032083825.1 Bergeyella sp.
AATATCAAAATTATCACCGAGATATTTGGTACTCATTGCTGTACATTCAAGATGCCATCCCGGAAAGCCTTCGCCCCAAGGAGAATTCCAACGCATAATATGTGCAGGTGAAGCTTTTTTCCAGAGAGCAAAATCCTGAGGATTTTTCTTCTCGTTCTGCCCGTCAAGATCTCGTGTATTGGCAAAAAGCTCTTCTATATTTCTTTTGGAAAGTTCACCGTAGTTCAGTCCGCGTTTATTATATTCCAGCACATCAAAATAAACTGAACCGTTACTTTCATATGCGAAGCCTGTTTCAATTAATTTTTCGGCCAGTTCAATTTGTTCTAAAATATGCCCGGTTGCAGTAGGTTCTATTGTAGGAGGCAAAAGATTGAATGTTTCCAGGACTTTATGAAAATCAACGGTGTATTTTTGTACAATTTCCATAGGTTCGAGCTTTTCAAGTCTTGATTGCTTTACAAACCGGTCATTATTTACATCGCCATCATCAGTCAAGTGTCCAGCATCTGTAATATTTCTTACATAACGCACTTTATACCCTAAAAAATTAAGTGCTCTGTAAATAAAATCAAAAGACATGAAGGTACGCACATTTCCTAAATGCACATTGCTGTAAACGGTCGGCCCGCAGACATACATCCCGACATTGCCTTCGAGAACAGGTTTGAATATTTCTTTTTCTCCTGAAAGAGAGTTGTATATTTTTAGTGTCATTGTTATAATGAGAGATTAAATGATTAAAAATTAAAAAAAATTAGTTTAGAAATAGGGGTAACATCAACAACAAATAATGGTGGTGATGAATATCTGGCTTGAAAGTTTTTTAAATTTTATCATTTTTAGATTAATCTAATTTTGCATGGCTTCCTACATAATGCAGGAATTCCTGGCGTGTAATGGGATTAGTACGGAAAATGCCGCTCAATTCTGCAGTTATCGTAGAACTTGCAGTATCCTTAATTCCGCGGCAATTTACACATAAATGTTTTGCATCGATAATGCATGCAACATCTTTTGTCCCTAGTGCTTCTTTAAGGGCATCTACGATCTGCATCGTAAGCCTTTCCTGAACCTGTGGACGTTTTGCGTAATAATCAACAATTCTATTGATTTTGGAAAGCCCGATCACTTCTCCGTTAGAAATATAAGCTACATGCGCCTTTCCTATAATCGGAAGGAAATGGTGCTCGCAGAAAGAATATACTGTGATATCTTTTTCTACCAGCATCTGTCTGTATTTATACTTATTGGAAAATGTGGAAATCCCTGGTTTGTTTTCAGGAAGAAGCCCTCCGAAAATTTCGTTTACATACATTTTGGCAACACGTTTCGGAGAATCTTTTAAAGAATCATCGGTCATATCCAGTCCTAATGTTTGCATGATTTCTCCGAAAAGCTTTTCTATCTTTTCTATCTTTTCTTCAGGTTTTAAATCAAATGCATCGGGGCGAATTGGTGTGTGCTCTTTTCCTGTGAACACATCATCATCATTATCAATAAAATTGCTCATTGTTTCTTTTAACGGGACAAAATTAAGGAATAATCTTTAGATATTCTGTGAAACCGAGACAAACAAAAAACCCGGAAAAAAATTCCGGGTTCTATTTATCTTGCTCCTGCTGTTCCTCCGAATGTGAATGTGGCCGTTAAACCTGCATTAATAGTTGAAAGAGGAAAGGCTGTTGAAATTTTATATTTCGTCATCAGATGATCGTAGAAAAATTTGAGATTAAAATTCTGCGACATATTATAATCTGCAGAAAGCTTTAAGCTCATCATCGTTTGTCCACCGGTAATCTGTGAATCATTATCCAAAATATTGGTAATTCTTGTCTGGCTGTCGCGGATGGAAATGTCTCCACGAATGTTCAGATCACTTTTTATGGTTCTTGATTTGCCCTGGAAATTCATTTTCAGAGGAAGGTCTTTGATGATATACCCGAATCCGAAAATATATTCGTTTCCTGAATCTTCTGTCAGCGTTTGGTTCACCAACCCTAAAATATATGATCTGTCTCTATTGTACTGAAGACGAACCTGCATATTATTTCTCATGGTAACATCAACTCCGATAAGTGGTGCAAATGATTCCACATAACCAACCTGAGAGAATGTATATGGGTTATAGAAATTGCCATAAGCATCTGTAGCAGGAGCTTCATTAGGATTCGCGAGAAGATTCACCTGATTATTATAATATTCTGTACTAGACTGTATTCCTGTTGCTGTATATGTGGAAGTGTAAGAATGAAGCACATCAAACTTAGAAAAATAATGATTCACAATCGGGATATTCTTCAAACCTGAATAGGTTACCCTCCAGTTTGGAAGCGGGAATCCTGATTTTTTAGGATCATTCATATCTTTTGGAGATTTTCCTTCCAAAGCTGCCTGAAATGCAGGCACTAAAATGTAAGCATTTGATAATCCATAACCTTCAACATAGCCATCTGTTCCTGCAATACCTTTTCTTTGGGAAAGGATTTTTGCATTTGCCACAATATTATCATAAAGAGCTTTTCCGTCTTTAAACGCAGTATTGAACGTCCAAGCTGTTTTGGAATAGGTAATGTAATCTGTTCCGAAGGCAAAATCAAATGCAGCTGTTTCCGTATTTGCATCGACATTGAATCCGCTTTGCGTAAAGTTTCTGTTATAATTTTTTAAAATATTCAAATCAATACGCAAATCATTGACCGGAACAATCTGCAGATTGGCCGTTAAATTCTGATTTTTCATCTGCGTATAAGCATCGGTCATATAATAAGAATCAGAAATCCATCCTCTTTCCAAAATTGTCCTTCTTATATCCGCCTGAGATCCCAGCAAGAATCCGTAAGTCGGGCCTCCCGAAGTCTGACCGTATCCATACCAGTTCGGCGCAGATAATAATCCCGGAAGCACTGTTCCGTTATTTTCATTATAAGAAATATCCAATTGTTTTATGGAGGTAAGTGCAAAAGCAATGCTTTGTAATGGCTTCAGCTTATTTTTAAACTTATAGGATTTAAAGTTTTTCTTGCTGTTTTTCTTCTGCCAAAGCGTAGTATAAGCATTATTCAGAGAGTCAATCTCCTGCTTGCGTTTCTGCATTGTTTCGTTGATCTTCTGGAAATATTTGAACTTGCTGAAGAATTTCGGAACATCTACAGTAGAAGTTGCGATAATATTATTGGTGTTCTGTCCTATTCCTCCTAAACTTTCGATCTCTCCCGTATCAGGATTTGTAAAACTATTGGTGACTGTACTTCTTGCATTCCAATTGTAGGTAAATCCGTAACCGACTTCTGCATTGATAAAGTCTAGATATGGTAAATATTCAAACGGGAAACGGTAATTCAGCTGAACCCTGTGATTGTACAATACCGGTCTTCCTGCACGGAACGGATCCTGGAAGATGGATGAAGTACTCATATTTGCGACATTAATATGATCATTCAAAGTTCTCATTGCAGAATTAATTTCCAGCTTAAGGGATTTTGTGAAATTAAATCCAATACCATACTGCCATCCGAAATAAAAATTCCTGTTTTTGATCACATCAAAGTCTAGTGCATTTGTTCCTGTAAGAAGTGCTTCGATATTACGATATTGTAATTCGTTATAATTTCTGTCAAGTTCCGCTCTGAATGAAATCCTTGTAGGAATCGGGTTAAAGTTAATTTCTTTAAACCATCTCAGGTATTTATAGGATTTCGCAGTATCGCTTACCATTTTATTAAACGGACGAACTACCCATGGTTTAAAAGTATAATTATAATCTATATATCCGCGGAGATACTGCTGATAATTTCTGGAAGTATAAACATCACGATAATAATCATCATTATAAACAGTGGTTACAGAAATATTTTCAACGTCGTAGAATTTAGGTTTTTTAGTTGCATTTACTCTCTCCTTACGCATATTTACCACTCCTATGCTTCTTTGCTGAGTATATGTTCTTGCTACTTTTTTCAGTTCTTCTTTATTGGAAGCTTTGCTTAATTCAACATCGTTATCAATAGGATTGTATTTCGGATCTTCAATGGTTTGGGTATAAGAATAATTTACCGGAATTCTCATTCCTGCTTTTTCCGGAAGGAATTTATCAACATTGACAGTTGCATTGACGCCAAAAGCCGATTGTGCGTTTTGTGATCTTTCGGAAGGACGGTCTGTAATGGATCCGAATCCGACAGAAGAGTACGAAGCACTCGCATTGACGGTTGCAAAATCTCCAAGATTAAAGCTTAAGCTTGCATTTCCGGCATACCCTCCTTCATTATCAATCCCGGAAAGACGGATTTCGTTTACCCAAAGAACAAGATCTTTACGTCCGGCTTTCTTCGCGTCTGCTCCATCCATATTTCTAACCCCAACCATAATTGTGGATATATTTCCTAAGCTTGGCCGCCCTTTTACATAAATCCTCTTATCATCATCTCCGTATTCTGCAAAATGGTAACGCTTGTTAATCGCGTCCATAGAATCTGTATCTCTTTTCAGTTTTGCATTTACAAAATTCTGAATCTCAAGGTCTACATTATTGGCAGTAGGCCAAATTTCTAAAGGTGATCTTGCATTCTGAGGAGTATAAGTAAGTGAAGATTCGTATTCATAATAGTTGTCGGTTGCATCGCTACCGAAACGAATGAAGAATTTCACAGATTTATCAGGATTTGAATCAATCACTGCTCCTGAAGTTACATTTTCGGCGTGTACAAAAAGCTTAAGATTTTTATATCTTCTCATATCCAACGAAGTGTTTTTAAAAACACCTCTTGCAGCAGTTCCTAGTTGTTCTGCTTTCATGTAAAGAGAAGACTCATTTTGTCTTTGTGTGCCGGAGTTTCCGCTTAATACTTGTCTGTCGATTCCCGGAGGAAGAACGTAAGGAGGCTGGTTAAGCCCATTTTCTTCAAGATTCACGCTTCCTACAGAGAATTTTTCGCTATCACCAAATGTAATGCTTGTTCCTTCATCTTCGCCAGTTCCGGAAACTGCTATTTTATTGGTGTATTGTCTCCAGTCGGAACGTACCAAATCAAATGTACCGAAACGTAAAGTGGAAGTTTCATCAAATCCTGTCAGTAATATTCTTGCGAAACGCACATTATTTAGAATGGAAGCATCTGCATTACCTCCCACATCTTTAGTATCAAATTCTGAAACAGGAATACGAAACAAATACCACTTGTTGGAAGAACTCTGCCCATTTTGAAATTTCACCTGTACTTCTTTTTGATCTACGATAAATTTCTCACCTAATTGGAGCTTATCTTTCGAAAGGTCTATTGTATACTGATTATAATCTTCAGTCTGATCCAGGTTATAATCCCTGTTTACATCTTCCGCATCAGGAGTCTGAGTTGCCACTTCCAAAGTATTGCTTGCGGAATTGCCTTGCGGATTTCTGAAATAACGGTAACGCTCTGTTACAGAAGAAGCCATATTTCCCTGAAACTGATCTGAAAGATAAAAAACAAAGTCATCTGATGCCGGGTCATTTTCCTGAGTTACAGGATTGATAAAGCTTGTACCGAATTTGGCGGCTTCACTGGCATTATCTAACCCGTCATATCCTAAATCCTGTGCTGTTCTTTCATCTCCTTCTGTTGAAAATGCATACAAAAGCGGAAATTGATTAGGCTGGGTTCCCCAATTGGATTCTGTGGTATTTGCAGAGGTGCTTGGAGTTGGAAGCCCGTTTTCGTACAATAATTTTCCGTCTTTTAATACATCTTCGGAAACATTTCCTAACTGTAGTAAAAGCCTCGGAGGATTTGCAGTGCTTGAGCCCAAAGTGGTTTTTTCCGCATAAGGATCCATCATCCAGAATTCTACATATTCAATATTCGAATTGGTAAAGTTGGTTACGGAAACCGGCCTCATCAAACCTGCCCAACGCTCCTGAGTAGATTCTGAATTCGGATTCAAATTGTATGGGCCTCTTTCCTGAGGGTAATATGTGATATCAAAAGTATTGGTATACAACTGTTCTCCTGCCACCAAATCACGATTGTTGTACAATTCCGAAGTCTGTACTCTTCTTGAAGCATGATTAGAAAGGTTCTGGGCATTGATTCCGTTTGGCGCGCTGCCTCCAACACCGTAGAATCTTGGATCGATATTATACCAGGAAAGTAATCCTCTTCCGTATCCGTCCTTAATGTCATTATCAATACCTGCACTTTGGAAAACCACATCATTTTTATTGTATTCAGGTTTTGAAGCCAGGCTCCACATTGCAGGTTCTTTGAGAGAAATTTTGGAAGTTGTCTGTTCAAAATCATCAAT
>DAMDNI010000126.1:6292-8349 GCA_032083825.1 Bergeyella sp.
ATGCACCTTCTGCCATAAAATTGATATTGGATGGTGCTTCTGTATTGATAAAAGGAATTTTATCCGTTAATCTTGTCAGGAATGGAAGCTCATTATTATACATCATATTGAAACCTGCCATCGTATTATTTACTGCTTCCTGACCGTAATTTACTTTTTGGGTAAGCGGCGTTTCGGAATAATTGACAACTGTTGTTCCTAATGTAAAATGGTCATTGAATTTGCGTTCAAGATTTAATCCTAAAAATCTTTTTCTCTGTGTATTGAACATCATCTGGTTTTCAAGAGAAATATTGATAGCCTGACCAGATTGTTTAATGGTTTCATTAATGATATTTACTGTTCCCAGCATATAATCGACAGTATAGTCAACACCTTCGGTAAGCTGAACGCCATTTGCTGTCACCTTCACAGAACCTTGCGGAACATTAATTGCACCTAAAGAAATTCCCGATCCCTGCGAACCTTTGTATCGCCCTTCTAATGTGTACCTCTGAGAAAGATTGCTTTGCGAAGCTACTTGTTTCTGCTGATCATATAATTCATTAAAAATATATTCTGTAGGCATTGCAAGGTTTGTCAAATATTCACCGAAAGGTTCAACCTTTGTAAACATGACTCTTCCGTTTGTGGCATCAACAGTAATTCCGCTCACAAAGTCAAAAATTCCGTCTCCTGATGTAGAGCCATCTGTATTCGCATCTCCATTCAGATTCAGACGATCCCAGTTTAATAATCTTATTAACGGCTGGTTCTGATAAGGGGCAGGAGCATTCGGAAGATAATTTACTTTACCATTTTTAGGATCACGATAATTAACATTCAGGATAAAATCATCTGAACTGATCTGAGGAGTATTCAACGAATAAATATTCTTCATCATCAGATCCCACATTGGTGAACTTGTCTTTACGGAAACATTCGGCTTCAGCACTTTTGTGATAAGAACAGTTCCTTCTTCAGAAAATTCCCCAACCTTATATACTTTGTTATCACCTGTTACCGTATAAGAATACGAAACGGCAAGAAGCTGATTATCATTCAGTCTCTGGTTTAAGGATAAATATCCTAATTGTGCATTATACGTAAATTCTGAAGTTGAAAGACGTCTGGCCTTCCTGTTAAAAATAAACTGTTCGCCATCCGTATATGTCTGAAAACTTCCGTCAAAAGTAGGAAGTGAAACTCCTTTAATGGTATTATATGTTGTAGAAGGATCACGAAGGGATGCACCAAGATTGACAACACTTTGATAAATATTATTCTGTGCATTATTGGGATATCCGGAAGGCCCTTCACCTAAGTCCCGTATTCCCAGAATACTTTTCTGCTCACTAAGATTCCCTGATCCCTGATCCAGCACCCATGCTTCAATTCTCGTAATACTTACTCTGGAATTGATTAATGGATAATTGGTTAAAGCTCCATCATATTTATCTCTAAAATAATGTCCGAGAAAATAGTGCTGGTTGTCTTCATAATCTATTGCATTTACTTTGAAGGTATTCATGACACCGCCGCCTTGCGCAACGATTGTACGAGCCTCGCCTTGTTGTTGTGAAAACACAAATGTTCCGGTTGTTTTACCCAACTGGAATTCTGTTTTTAAACCAAATAAAGATTCTGAACCACGGATTAAACTGGTAGAAAGAGGCATATTCACATTACCGAATTCCACTCTTTTAATGATCTTATCTTCCGGATCCTGGCCTTTATCGTTTAAGCCCTTGGTTTGAAGATCTTTCCAGCTTCCTTTTGCCTGCCAGACAAGATTCATCCTATTTTCAAATGCAAATCCGCTTTGCGTATCGTAGTTGGCTTTCAGTTGTAGATTTTCACCCACTTTTCCTATTAAGCCCAGCTGAATTCTCTGCTGGATATTGATGGCAAAATTAGTTCTGTTTTGTGGAAGAATCAGAGGATTATCAATCTTCTGATATAAACCTCCGATATCAAATGAAGCGAAACCTTGCGGAATCAGTTCAATTTTATTACCTCCGAAAATAGATTCAAAAAGTTTGTTGCGAATGGTAACACTCGGAATAATTCCTTTTTTT
>DAMDNI010000127.1:0-8290 GCA_032083825.1 Bergeyella sp.
TTTTTGAGAAGGTGTAATTGTACCAATCCCTACATAACCATTTTCGAGGACAGTAAAATCATTTAATTGCTCTGTCGGCGTATGTGCAGAACCTGTAACAGGATTGTCTTTCAACCCGTCAATATTGAAAACTCCCTGCGGATTTTGTGTATTTATTCCTACTTGTCCAAATACGAGCGGGCTCATTAATAAAGATAATATTGTATAAATTGTATTTTTCATTTTTAATGATTTCAATTGTTGTGGTATGTTTAATTTTAGTTTTTAGTAAATAAGATTGTTCGTATGTAATTTCACATAAAAAGGAGGTGGACGAATGATGTTATGAGCCGCAAAAGAAAAAACTGACCTACTGTCCAAAAAATGTGATGAAGGTCTTAAATAGCAAAACAAAAAATCTGTGATTTTAAACCTCCATATGCAGCCAGAATATTCATTTCTGTAAGAAGGAATGGTTGAAATACCTGAAGATATTTTTAATGAAGTGATGAATGATTCTGGATGTGCGGTTTCCAGGATGTTCGTTTTGTGAGATTCTTTCTGAGAAGCTATGGGTTGAGATTTCCTTTTTGGATTCGTTTTTTTGGCTGTGTATTGTTTTTTTGTTGTGTACTGTTTTTTGTTGTTTTTCTTATTGGATAAATAAACAATCTCTGCGGAAGTGCTTTCTTTAAGATTTTTTGTAATTGCGCCCTCAATAATGTATATCTTATCCTTCTTTTGTACAGGATTTATATTGTTGATAGTAGTCAGAGGCTGCGAAACAAGGTTTTCATTTTCTATATAAACAGAATTTTCTTCTCTTTGGGAAATCTGTCCGGAAACAGATGCTGATAAAAAAAAACATATAACCCTGAATAGTATAAAACTATTCTGAATATGAAGTGTATTCATAGATTTTATGTTCGTGATTGTAACCATTTTAGCTTAGAAATAGTCCTGCTTAGACTACTATTTAAGCTATTGATTTACAACTCAGTACATTCAGATTTGTATTCTGAAAAAAGTGTGCGATTATTCAGACAAACTTTCCGAAAAAAAAATTTGGGACAATAAGTATATTAAATTTGCAATATTTTATTTTACAGGAAATTAAGTTCTTTGCTACTTCACTTTTTTTATTTACATTTGCTGGTATAAGTAGTCTAAGCAGGACTATTTTTATTATGTTAAATTCGTTGAATATTAATCATTTAAAAATCTACGAAATGACATTTAAATTCTTTTTGCCCCAAAACGGCATTCAAAAAAACATTCAGCTGCACCTTTACGATAAACAGCAAAATAAGACCTATACTTTTAGGACTTCTTTAAGAATCACTGCTGAAAATTGGGATGAGGAAAAGCAACGCCCCATCAATATCTACCTTAAAAAATATAAAAAACTGAATGCCAAGCTGGATAAGATAAAAAAAGAAATTGCCGAACTTATAAGAGAAAAAAGAAGACAAAAGAAAACCCCGATGCAAAGGGAAATGGCAAAAGAAATTAAAGAAATTTGCTCAGGACAGGTACGCATTCTCCCAGAAAACTCGCTTCTGCATTATATGCAGTGGTACATCAATACGAAAAAGAACCTCATTTGCCATTCTACTTACAAAAGGTATAAAGTATTTTTTAATCTACTGGAACGTTTTGAAGGGTTTATTTGTAGAAGACTCTGCGCTCAAGAAGTAAACTCTGATTTCATCCGCGATTTCATGGTATTCGGAAAAGAGGAAGAGTATAGTGAAAACACTATCTACAGAACGATTCATTTTGTAAAAACAATTTTGAATTTTGCTGAACGCAAAGGTGTAAGAACTGCCGTCAGAGAAATCGAAATCCGAAGAGAAAGGCAAAAAAAGGAACTCGTCACACTTACAGAAAAAGAGATCCTTCAAATTAAATATACCGAAGTTCCGAAAGAACTTCAGGCTGCAAAAGACTGGCTTCTGATCAGCTGTTATACCGGACAGCGTTTTTCCGATTTTATGCACTTTGATACAAAACAGCTGAAAATGGTAGATGGGAAAATCTGCCTGTCATTTATACAGCAAAAGACAAAAAAAGAAATCATGCTGCCTCTGCATCCAACAGTGATGCATGCAATAGAAAGAAACAACGACGGATTTCCAAAGCTGATGGATATCCAGCATTATAATAACGATATTAAAGAAATTGCAAAACTGGCGAATCTGAACGAGCTCATAAAAGCCAGAAAAAGAATCGGATACCGTACCAAAGATGTGCAGACCGAAAAATGGAAAATTATTTCCAGCCATATTGGAAGACGGAGTTTTGCAACAAATTTTTATGGAAAAATCCCTACCCCTTTATTAATGGAAGCTACCGGGCACAGTACAGAGCAGATGTTTCTCAAATATATAAATCCGATGAATAAAGACAGGATCCTATCTCTAAGTCATTATTTTGATAAAATGTATGAAGAGCGTGTAGCAGTTTAATTTTTTATATTTTACAATGCCAATTATAAACGAGCAGATGAGAAAAAAGGTATTTAGAAATACCGATTTTATCTCAACTGTAAGCTTTTTATTGCCAAAAAATTAACAATTAACGTTTCAAGGATTGACGAAGATTTTTTAACTCTTATCGAACAAATTTTCTATAAACATACCCTTCTGTTCCTGTGGAATAAACAACAATTTTCAGCCAGCCTTCTTCCTCTTCAGAGACAAATACAAGTTTTTGGTTTTTGTTAACTTTTTCCAAAACAGGATAGTTTTCTCCGGGACCTTTTCTAACGTTGATGGAATTTCCGTTTACATATAAAAAATTTTCTTCGGATAAAGATGTATGTTCATCATCATAAACTGGTGTTTTACCTTTTGCATCTGAAGAATTTGAATAAAAACTATATCGTGAATTCGTATCAGTCGTGATATTTGATGAATTTGTGCTTTTCTTTTTGGCTAACGTTTTCTTTTTGGATGAACTGCCTGATGAATAGAAACTTCTTCCTGATGAGCTCCCTCTACAAACACCACAAGTTCCGCCAGCAGAACAGTGTCCGCATCTGGAACAATTAGAACAGGCTGAGCAAGAGGCGGAACCTGTACATTTTCCGTTATGCTCTCCCGAATTTTTTCCAACAAATGATAATCCTATTAAAAGCAACAAGCTTCCTATCAAAATTGTAATAATTGTTTTCATGATCGTAATTATATACTTTAATTGATTAATACTCCAAAAATAAACCGATCATCAAACTTATCCTTACGGAAAACCGTAAAATATAAAAAGTAAACCTTTCGATTGAAAGGTTTTTATAAATTTAAAAAAATTTTGAATATCTAAATCCTGGTATTAATAGTTGCATCTCTCCTTTTACATTCTACCAAGGAATTTCGCCTGTATCAGGATTTGTCTCTTCACAGAAGAATTTCCCGGTAACGCCATCGTTGCTAATGAGTGCATATTTCACAATTCGTTTTCCGGCATCTTCAACTGCGCCTGTTCCCATGTTATGGTTTAAATCTGTTTTTGTGAAGCCCGGACTTACCGCGTTGATTTTAAAATTTGTATCACGCAGCTCATAAGCCAAATTTACCGTGTACATATTAAGGGCTGATTTCGATGATAAATAAACCGCACCTTTATGGTTGTAATATTTATAAGCAGGATCACTGTGCAGCGTAATAGAACCCTGGCTGGAGCTTACCATCACAATTCTTGGTTCATCCGACATTTTAAGAAGATCCAAAAACGCCTGTGTCACTCTAATAACACCATAAACATTGGTTTCGTACACTTCTTTAAATATTTCAACACTTGTGCCTGCAGCGGTTTGCGGAATGAAATTTCCATTTTCGTCTAATCTTACCCCTGTAATTCCTGCATTATTGATTAACACATCCAAAACTCCTGTTTTCCTGCCTATTTCCAGACGTGCATTTGTTACAGACTCATCATTTGTTACATCAATCTGTATGGCTTCTGCATTTTCCAATCCTTCTGCCTTCAGTATTTCAACTGCTTTCAAACCGCTTTCCAGGTTTCTGCTTCCCACGTAAACATAAAAACCACTTTGCAATAGCTGTTTTGCGACTTCGAAGCCAATTCCTTTATTCGCTCCGGTAATCAACACTTTTTTCATTTTAATTATTTTAAAATTTTAATGATACAAAGTTGCCTCAACTAGAAATAAAATGGTTTACCATTTGGTAAAAAAAGAGTTTACCGTATGTTTTTTCTGATTCTGCTCAATGACTGTTGTGTCACACCTAAATACGAAGCAATATAAGATAGCGGAACCCTGTTGGCAACAGAAGGGAATTTTTCTAAAAACATAAGATACCGTGTGGTTGCATCTTCAGAAACCAGCGGGCTTCTGCGATCCAGCTTTTCTATCAATGCTTTTTGGATAATTTTGTGTACAATACCATCCCAGCCGATAATGGTATTGGAGAGTTCTTCCCAGCTTTTTCTTGAGAATACAAGCAGTTTACAGTTTGTGACTGCCTGAAGGTATTCAGAAGCCGCAATTTTTGCGTCAAAATGATGCCAATCTACAATAAGATGATTTTCATCGCCAAAATATTTGGTAATTTCTTCGCCCTGGTTGCTGTAATAGCAAACCCTGAGAACTCCTTCTACAATAAAGCCTACCTTATCCGGAATTTTTCCAGCTTCGGAAAAATACCCGTCTTTTTTGATTTCCAGCTCTCTTGTTTTGCTTTTTATTAATTCGATTTGCTGGTCATTCAAATTCCCAAATTGAAGTAAGAAATCTATCAGTTGTTTCATGCAGCCAAATTAGCTAAAATGATCTTTACGAGATTTATCATTTGGTAAAATGAGATATTTAATTTTTTTTAAATGTTGTTGATCCTTGTGATTAAATACAAAGTGAATTTTATTTCCGAAAAACCAAGATTCAAAATATAAAACGGGTTTGATTTACATGAAAATAATAATTGTTGAAATGGGAAAAAAAATTAAAAAATATCTTTTAATTTCGCTTGAAAACAACTCCGCCTTGTATATCCTGCGCAAAAAACAAATTAATAAAAAGCAGGAACAGAAGATAAAAGACTTTTTTCATTTTTCAACTTTTTAATAATGACAATTACATCTGTTAATTTGTTACAGGATTTTATAATTATATCGAATTTACAAATTTAAAGATATAGAAGTTTTTCAATTATAAAGAATTCAATAAAAAGAATAGATTGAAATGTAAAATTGGCGACAGAGAAATTTCTAAAAATTATTCGAGAGATAATTTTTATCAACTACTTCTGCTAACGTTACTTTAACAAAATGCAGAATTAAATTTAAAATCCGTTTTATTGCAAATGTTTTCCCGTTAGCAGAAATATTAATAAAAAAATTGATTTTAAAATAGTGTGACTTCTAGTTTTATTCTTGCTAATTTAGAAGAAGGATTCCACATGCTTGTAACGCCTACAGGTATTGTATGATTAAAAACGGTAAGATTTCGAGTGGCTTTAAAACCTATATTTACAAAGTCAAAATCATTCTCTCCATTTCCGTACATATGAGAACGCCCGTTGAGCCCAAAAGCTGTACCACAGAATACGTCAAGATTTACTTTTCGCTTACTTATTACAGGATAGCCTAATTCAAAATAAGAAGAATAGCGGTTTTGGTTTTCGATAGGATCTCTGTCCCAGCCATATACGGTGGTTCCGAATTCGATTCTTACAGGAATCTTTGCAGAAGGAATCCAAAAGCCTCTGAAATCAATTCGGTGTACTGTATTTTTCCGGTCATAATTATACCGTGTGTTGCTGTGGAGCTTTCAATGTAAGAGTCATTATAGCAATCCCAAAAACCCATCATAAATCTTCCGGTATTGTACATGAAATAATAATCGATCTCGTGCCAGGTATTAATTACGTGGGATTCTTTTCCCCATGCATATCCGCCCCAAAGAGCAAGAGTCCAATATTTATTTTTGTCGAAAGAATAGGCAACATCAATGGAAGTAAAAGAAGCATCTGTAACTGAAACACCTCTCCAAAAATGAAGATTTTGCAGGGTAAGGCCTACTCTGATATTGTCAGGCAGAATTATATCCTGTTCATCCGCTTGTTTTTCATTTGACGTTATTTTATTATTTTTAATTGAATCTTTTGCCAATTTGCTTATAAGCAGTGAATCCGAATTATTTTGATGCAAGGAATCTTTTTGGGCAAAATGAGACATTGGGCTTCCGATAGCCGTAATGGAAAATATTACCGCTATAATGATAAAGAATTTTTTCATTTGATTAAAGGATTTGATTAAAAAAAGGAATTAAAGCCTGCCGATAAAATATTTAAGCACTAATTACAGACAGGCTTTTGAAACAATTATAATCTTTATTTAGGGAGATTAAAGGTTTCTTTAAGTTCTAGCATATCCTTATAAGTCATTCCTGAAGGTTCAAAACCCATGGATTTTGCAATCATATAAATTTGTGCTGATTTGGTAAGGGTATCAACCATATCAAAGGCTTCCATAATATTTTCACTTACTGAAAACACGCCGTGTTTTTCCCACATTACTACATCATATTCATCCAATTGTTCAATGGTTGCCTTTGCTAATTCCATCGATCCCGGCATTCTGTAAGGAGCAATACCAAGTCCTCTCGGACAAAATGCTCTTGTTTCGGGAATCATACTCCAAAGAAGATTGGTAAGCACATCTTTTTGAAGATAATCAGGATTATGAGTCATTGCTACCAGCTCAGTAGGATGAGTATGCAAAGCTGCTTTATAATTCGATCCTTTTGCTATAAGATAATTATGGATAGAAAGATGCGATGGAAGCTCAGATGTTGGCTTTATTGGATTATCAGCAATGATTTCGTAACTGCTGCAATCATCAAGAATACGAATAATAGAACCATTTTCCATCGGATTCCTAGCCAGATCCCGCATTCTCCTGTTGTTGCCTTTACAGAAAAAATAGCAGTTTTTCAAATGTTCCAACGGTTTACCTATTGGCACGGTTTGATAGATTGGCTTGAGACTCTTTATTTCTTCATCTACAAAATCTGTAATATTGATGGTAATATTTCCGCCATTTCTTTCTGCCCATCCTTTTTGCCAAAGATATCCTGCTACTTCTGCTACATCATATACCTGCTTGTAAAGCTCTGGTCTGTTTTCTAAGATTGATTTCATTTTTTATTTGATTTATTAATTTGCATCGTCTCCGTAACGTTCTTTAGTGATTTGTTCCAATGTTTTCCCCTGCGTTTTTGGAGCATTTAAAGCACCGACAATCAGTGCAAAAGTTAATAGCCCTATCATAACATACCCTGCAGTTGTAAACCCAAGAACTTCATAGATATATACAAATACAAAAGACCAAATAGCAGCACCTCCTCTCACAATGAAAAACATGACTCCTTGTGCAGCTGCACGGTATTTTGCAGGAAATAATTCTGATGCCCACAATGCATAGAATGCCTGTACACCAAATCCTGCATGAACTCCCCATAGGATTACAAATCCCCAAAGTGCTGTTTTACTGGAAACTCCTATTACAGTAAGTACAATCCACGCTAAAACCCCTAAGATTGTTCCGAAGATGTATAAACCTCTTTGATTAACCTTGTCACCAAGTCTGGCAAATCCCAAAAGGGTTACAAGAGCAATCAAAAGCCATTGAACTACATTCAAAATATTTGCGTATTGTCCTGATATTCCACCTGAAGTTTCAAATACATAAGGCATAAAAAATCCCATTGCTCCCGCTACAAAATTCCATGTAAGGTAAATTCCTATCAGATAGAGTATTGTTTTGATATTTATAATATTGGTAAACAAAGCTTTGTAAGGATGTTCCTGCTTTTGTACCTGTTGCAATTTTGATTCTTCCCATGCTTTTGACTCATTCAGCTGTCTTTGAAGTATCCATGCTATAAAAGCGACCACAAATAGAGTTCCGAATATGATTCGGTTTCCTAATAATCCCAGCGGAGCTAATGCTGCCCCCAAAATAAAAATTATGGCAGGACCGATAGACCATGCGAATTGGGAAATCCCAATATTTCTTGCTCTATTGCCTATTTCTGAGGTTTCGGAAATGTAGGTCCATGATGCGGGAACGCCAACTCCTACAGAAATTCCTGTGATTAAAAATCCTGCAACGAGCATAGGAAAGTTTACAGCAAACATAATAATCCCCACTCCCAGCATATAAATCAGCATGTTATAAGTGTAAATGGTTTTCCTGCCATATTTGTCGGCTAATCGTCCACCGATAATTGCTCCTAATGCCGCTCCAAAACAGTTGGCACTAGCGCATTAAGCCATGCCAGGTCATTTCC
>DAMDNI010000128.1:0-6039 GCA_032083825.1 Bergeyella sp.
GAAATGTGGATCAGAAAAGTAATGGGCGTTCACGGAATCAGGATGATTAATGAACTGAAAGGCATTCCTCAGCTTGAGCTTGAAAACCCTGCTGCTAAAAAATCCATTGCAGTTACCCGAAGCTTTATGGAAATGCTGACAGAGAAAGAAGAGATTCGCGAACGTGTGGAAACTTTTGCTTTATATTGCGCCGAAAAGCTGCGCAAACAAAACACCTGCTGCAAAATGCTCACGGTTTTTGTGCATACCAACCGCTTCCGGAAAGAGCTTGGGGAATATAGGAATTCCCGGACTTTTATATTTTCCAATCCTACCAATTCTTCCATTACTATTGCGAAAGAGGCCAATAATCTTTTTGACGAGATTTTTCGCGAAGGATTTCATTATAAGAAAGCCGGCGTAATTGTGAATGATTTCGTTCCAGAAGACCAAAGACAAATTGGGCTTTTTGAAAAAGATGTGCAAAATCAGCATCTTCCCGTCATGCAGGCAATGGATTATCTCAATAAAAAGTATGGAAAAGACAAAATACGGCTTGGAAGCATGAGCGGAAAAAACACCTACGGAAGAACCCGGCTTTCTCCTGAATATGAAGCATTTTTGAAAAAAAATACACTCCACGAAGCCAATTACAGATTTCATTAAAATAAAAAAATCCTGCCAAATTTGGCAGGATTTCTATTTTAAAATAAATTTCTGAATTATTCAGCTGCTGCTTCAGGAGCTTGTGCTTCTGCTGCAGTTGTTTCTTCTTCATCTTCATCATCTACCTGAGCTGCACCTCCTTTCATTGCATTTCTAGACATCTTAACTGCAGCAACTACTGCATTGTCAGGGTGCATGAAAGAATAGGTTTCGTTTTTAAGGCTTTCAACATAAAGTTTATTACCAATTTTCAACGGAGTTACGTCAACAACGATTTCGTCTGGTAAATTAGCAGGAACTGCTTTTACTTTTAGTTTTCTGAAGGACTGACGAAGTACACCACCAGCAACAACTCCTTTTGCACGACCTGTGATTCTTACAGGAACTTCCATAATTACCGGCTTATCGTCGGATAATTGATAGAAATCAACGTGAAGAATTTTGTCTGTAATCGGGTGAAACTGGATGTCCTGAAGTACGGCAGGAATTGTTTGCCCGTCAACTTCAATAGATACCGTGTGTGCTTCAGGAGTATATACCAAACCTTTGAAAGATTTTTCTTCAGTAGAAAAATTCAATGGTTCGCCGCCTCCGTAAACAACACAAGGAACTAATTCAGCATCACGTAAAGCTTTTGTAGACTTTTTGCCCACGCTTTCTCTTTTTGTACCTTGAATTGTAATAGATTTCATTTATAAAAATTTAAAATTGCGTTCTGAATTTTGGTGTGCAAAGATAAGATTTTTAATTAAATAATGCACATTATTAATCGTTTAATTAAAAATTAAAAGCAACTCTTTTCGAATTGCTTTTTTATTGGGTTTATATTATTGCTGTTAAATAATAAATTTATCGCTGATCGACTGGTGCTCATGCACGCTCTTCATTACATCTGCGAATAAAGGAGCACAGGAAAGGACTTTTATTTTAGATGTTTTTGAAATGTCTACCGGAATGGTATCGGTAACAATGACTTCTAATAATTGTGATTTCTCAATATTATTATATGCTTCTCCTGAAAGAACGCCGTGAGTCGCCATTGCTCTTACACTTTTTGCTCCGCTTTTAATTAAAATATCCGCAGCTTTACAAAGCGTTCCGGCCGTATCGATCATATCATCAATCAGGATTACATTTCTATCCTGAACATCACCAATAAGAAACATTTCTTCGACTACATTAGCTTTTTTTCTTTCTTTATAAGCAATTACAACTTCTGCTCCTAGATACCCCGCATAATTTTTTGCTCTTTTTGCCCCTCCCATATCTGGAGAAGCAATGGTAAGATTATCAAGGTTTAAGGATTTAATATAATCTACAAAAATTGTCGATGCATACAGATGATCTACAGGTATTTCAAAAAATCCCTGAATCTGATCGGCATGCAGATCCATCGTCATGATTCGTGTTGCGCCAGCTGCAGTCAGAAGATTGGCAACCAGTTTTGCTCCGATCGGCGCTCTTGGTTTATCTTTTCTATCCTGCCTTGCCAAACCATAATATGGAATGACAACAGTGATATTTTTAGCAGAAGCTCTTTTTGCCGCATCAATCATAAGCAAAAGCTCTAAAAGATTGTCCGCCGGCGGAAAAGTAGATCCGATAAGGAACACTCTTCCTCCTCTTACAGATTGATCGAGAACGGGCTCGAACTCTCCGTCACTGAATTTCTGAAAATTGATTTTACCAAGATCCTGCCCATAATATTCGGCAATTTTTTCTGCCAATGCTTTGCTGGTTCTTGTTGAAAATAGATAGGTTGCCTGATCAGCCATTTTTACTTTTTTAGATATTCTGCAAATTTAAAAAAAATAAAACCACCTGAAAGCTTCAAGTGGTTTTAAAATTATCAATTCATTTCTCCTTAAACAAATTATGGAAAAGTGATTCCTGAATAGTTGTTTGGATTTACCAAAGGAAGGTTGGATTTATACTTAGTATTAATTGCTTTGATAAATTCGTTAGCAATAATCCCATATCCTCTTCCTGTAAGATGAACTCCGTCTAAGGAGAAAGATCCCCCGGTTACAAATTTTGCCGTATATCTCACGCCATCCCATTGGATTCCTGAGGTTGATGCAAGCTGAACCATTTTTGCGTTTGCATCCACAAAAGCAAAACCATTTGCATCAGCTGCGGCTTTAATTACGGTATTATAGCCCTTTATGGCTGCACTTACTACTGCAGTTTCTGTTGAGGTAAGAACATATTTGTCCGCAAACGGATAAGCAACTCCTCTTGCTCCTAAAGATGCGGGAACGCCTGTAGGAAGCGTTTCGGAAGTCCCAATAGCTGCTGTAGTCGTCAAAGGAACCAGATCATCACTTTTTGCCTGCCTTGCCTGCCCATAAGTTGCTCCTAAATAAGATGCTAAAGCAATCAGTGTAGGATTTCCGGACATTGTTGCTGCATATGTAATTTGTGTACTTAGGTTTGGAAGACTTTCATCTTTTATTAATAAAGGATTAGCAGCGGTTTTACTTAATGGTTTAATTCTGTCGGAAGCACCTAAAGCTGTCAGAATTTGATTTAAAGGGCCATAAAGGTTTGCATTCAAATTGTCAATTGTTGCCTCACCCAATGCAACATCTCCTTTCCCCAAAACTTTAGCAGTTAAAGGATTATAAGGTACTGTCGTAAGTGAAGGAATTGTAGTTACATCAGGAATATTTGCAATAACGCCTTTTGCTCCGGTAGCCACAATCTGAGAGACAAGTAAGTTATAATAAGTTGTAAAGTTATCAACAGATGTCAAAGTTTCAGCAGTGTCGTCTGCTCCTGCTAAAGCATATAGTAATGCATCATTATTCCCGATCCATAAAGAGAAAAATGTTGGATTCTGGCTTTTGAAATCTGCAATGACTGAGGTTGTAGGACTGGATGCAAATCTCACAAAATACGGATTGGCCGTTTTAGCAACTATTCCCGCAGGATTTCCGTATCCCGAAGCCAAAAGATGTGAAACTTTTGCTCCCGGAACTCCCATGTTATTGAAAGGCCCTGTCAAAACATCAGTAACAGATGTGGTTGGTGTGTTATTATTCGCATTTTTAATCTCCGGCGAACCATCTATAAAATCATTAATATACAATTTTGTATTTGCGATGACATTACCCATTAAAAGCAAACCGCCGTTATTATCCGGCATTAATGGCTGTTTAAAATCTCCACCACCTGCAAACTTCATCTGAGCAGCAATCATAGAAGGATAGGATTCATTTTGTCCATCAGTATATAGAGCTCCGTCTCTATAACCCGCTGTCAAAGAATTTCCTAAAGCTACATATCTTGTAAAATCAGCTTCTCCGCTGGTTACGACAATATCGTTTACGTCTGTTTCAAATTCTGTATCGCAGCTGACCGTTATTCCGAAAAGAGCTAACGATAGTGCAGAAATAAGTATTTTTTTCATGATGTCTGTTAAAAAGCGTTATAAGAAAGACCTAGACCAAAATAATATGCTTTGGCTTTAACCTGTCCGGTAAAATTATAAAAGGTGTTATCAAAAGATTTGGATTTTTGGAAATTGTAAGCTCCGGATAAATCAATCCCGAATTTATTCCACTTATATCCAATACCCGCTGTGATTACATTTGCATCCAAAGATGGTGTTTCAGGGCTGAAATCTTTATCTTCATAAGGAGATTCGTCATAATAATATCCTAATCTTCCTGCAAAACTATCAGTAAACATATATTGTGTTCCGACTCTGAATGTTCTTGTATTTTTAAAGTTTTTAGGAACTACGGAAACGGTTGGATCTGAAGGATCGTTTCCAACAACAGCGTTGTCAAAATCAAGTTTCAGTTTGGAATAGTTTGACCATCCATGATAGTTAAAATCTGCAGAGACCTGCCATTTTGGTGTGATTTTATAGGTAAATCCCAATGTATATTCATCAGACAAAGGAAGAACAGCTTTAAATCCATCTTTTCCGCTCGCATCTAATCCTACTTGAGAATATAAATCCGAAGAAATATTGAATGTTGCAACTCCTGATTCCGCATCCATATCAATTGGCGAACGATAAGCTATACTAATGTCAAGCTTGTCGGACGGACGGAAATAAAACCCAAGCCCGAATCCTGTTCCGCTTGCTTCATCATCCTTCAAATTTAAACTTCCTCCGATCTGAGAAGCTGTACGGTTCCAGTCTACAGAACCTCTTGCATAAATAAAGCTTCCTCCTAATGAAACCCAAGGCGCAAGTTTTACAGAAACCATAGGCTGAAAGTAGAATGATTTCAATTCAATTTCCTGTACGATTTCTTTCCCTGCCCAATTTTCACCCCATTTTACGGTACTTCCGAAAGGAGTTGAAAGGCTAAATCCTACCGAAAAATTATCCACAACTTTATATGCTATTGCCGCATAGATTGGAGTTCCCCAAGGATTATCTGTAGATTGGGATTCCATTGTCGATAAATTTTGATAGGTAACTTCTGTGTTGATTCCGAATCCTCCTGCTGCAATACTCAACCTATTCGGGATAAAGGAAATCCCAGCCGGATTAAAGAAAGCGACACTTGCATCTTCTGCATGCGCACTTGTATGAGCCATTGCAAGCTGTTTTACACCTTGCAGAGAAACCCGGAAACCGCCTGCATAAAGCATTGCCCCGGCTAAAACTGCTGTGGTAACAATTATTTTTTTCATGTTCAAAGAGATATTAATGTTTCAAATATAAAATTATTTTTGTCTTATCTGTTAAATTAACATAAATTTTTTAAACACAAGCAAAAATATCATGTTGTTTAATTTTAAACTTTTTTTATAAATAATTGAAAATCATATTTTTATTTAAAAATAATTTATAATTCATAGCATATTGATTATACCTGTTTTATTTAAACACCACATAATAATGATAACTATTTGATACTCTGCCGATGCCTTTATAAATCATACTTCTATTAAGAAATAAAATATCCGTTTACAGACTTCGTTTCATAATAAAATACAGGATAAGAAAATAAACTTTAAATTTGCATTTAAATTTTTATAAATAAAATTATGAGTTGTGGATGTAAAACATCCGGAGATTCTTCCCATTCTTGCGGCACAAAAGCAAGTACGGGCTGCGAAAGTGTAAATACCTGTGGTAATAGTTATAAATTAAGTGTTTTCGACTGGCTTTCAAACATCAATAATCCAGCTTCTTCAAAAACAGATTTTGTTGAAGTGAGATTTAAGAATGACCGTAAAGCTTTTTTTAAGAACATACATCATTTGCCTCTTCATATAGGAAGCATTGTCACAGTAGAATCTAATCCGGGACACGACGTGGGCGTAGTAAGCCTCACTGGAGAATTGGTGAAAATTCAGATGAAAAAGAAAAATGCATCTGAGGAAAATCCTTTTAAAATATACCGTTTAGCCAACCAAAAAGATGTT
>DAMDNI010000128.1:6049-8278 GCA_032083825.1 Bergeyella sp.
AACAATGTAAAAATAGAAGCCCGGAAAATCGCTCAAAATCTAAAGCTGGAGATGAAAATCACAGATGTGGAGTTTCAGGGTGACGGAGGAAAGGTTACTTTTTATTATACTGCTGATAACCGTATAGATTTCAGACAGCTGATTAAAGATTTGGCCGGAGCTTTTCGTACAAAAATTGATATGAAACAAATCGGATTCCGTCAGGAAGCCGCAAAAGTAGGCGGAATCGGCTCATGCGGAAGAGAGCTCTGCTGCTCAACATGGCTTACCGATTTCAGATCTGTAAATACGAATGCAGCACGTTATCAGCAATTAAGCATCAATCCTCAAAAACTGGCAGGACAATGCGGGAAACTAAAATGCTGTTTAAATTATGAATTAGATAGTTATCTTGATGCGCTCAGCGATTTCCCTTCCACTTCCACTACATTGGATACCGAAAAAGGAAAGGCATTTTGTATTAAAATTGATGTTTTCAAAAAGAAAATGTGGTTTGCGTATGTAGAAAATTCCATCGCATGGTTTGATATTGACATTCAGGAAATTAAACAATTAATCCGGAAAAATGCAAAAGGAGAAAAAGCACCTCCGCTGGAAGATCTTATTTCCAAAAATGTATTTGTGCAATCTGCAGATCTGATTCAGGAAAACAGCGTAGATCGTTTCGAAAGAAAGAAAAATCCTAAGAAGAACGCTCCGAACAAAAAGCAGAACCAGAATAATAATCAGCAAAATAACGCTTCCAGAAACCCGCAAAACACTCAGAATGTAAAACCAAAGCAGCAGGAAAGACCTCAGCAGGAAGCGAATAAAGATAAAAATCCGAACAAAAAATTTAAGAAAAAGTTCCATCCTAAAAAAAACGGTGATGCATAAGATTCTTGCTGTTATATGCGTTTTGTTTTTGCTTTTCTCGTGCGGAAATGCTTCCGAAGAAGTTTACGTTAATAACGTCAGCAACAAATGGAACAAAAAAGCGGAACAAAAATTTGAATTCAATATTGCCGATGCACAGCATCCAAAAAATATTATATTTGTTGTAAGAAACAATAGCGATTATCCTTACAGCAATCTAAGGCTCATTGTGAATTTTGTAGATCAGAAAACCAAAAAAAAGCAGACCGATACGCTGAATTATGTAATGTCACAGCCGAACGGAGAATGGATTGGCAAAGGTTTTGGAGATACGAAAGAAATTTTGTTTCAATATAAATTAAATTACAAATTTCCCGAAAACGGAAAATATTCCATCGGAGTTTTACAAGCCATGAGAATGGATAATCTCCCCGGAATTGAAGATATTGGTATAAAAATAGAAACGGTAAAACCGTAACTTTTTATGGAAAACAATCAAAACACCGGAAACAAAACCAAACAAAAGTTTCCGCTTCCGCCCAAAAAGCAAAAAACCACCGGCTGGAAAAGAGCTATCAAATTCGTCTGGATTGGTTTTCTCGTTGTCGTATTAGGAATTGCTGGGCTTTTCTTTGCTGTTTCTCAAGGATTTCTGGGAGAAATGCCGGATGTCAAAGAACTAGAAAATCCGGATATTTACGTCGCCTCAGAAATTTATTCTTCTGACGGACAGCTTTTAGGAAAATTCGAAAAAGAGAAGACCCAGCCTGTTACCTACAAACAGCTGCCTCCACATTTAGTATATGCGCTTCAGGCAAAAGAAGACGAGCGTTTCAAAGAACATTCGGGGATAGATTTAAAATCTATTTTAAGAGTCATTCGTTATGGCGGAGACAGAGGCGGTGGTTCTACAATTACACAGCAGCTTGCCAAATTGCTTTTTACCGGCGAACGTTCTACCAATAAAATTGTAAGAGCTTTTCAGAAACTGAAAGAATGGTCTGTAGCTGTAAGCCTGGAAAAACGTTATACAAAAGAAGAAATCATTACCTTATACTTCAATAAGTTTGATTTTACTTATAATGCAAACGGGATAGAAATGGCTTCACAAATCTATTTTAATAAGCATACCAACCAGCTTACTCTTCCGGAAGCAGCAATGTTCGTAGCCATGTTAGAAGCTCCGATCGCTAATAATCCGATGAGAAATCCTGACAGAGCAAAAAAAAGAAGAGATGTTGTACTGAGACAAATGCTCGAAACAGGCTATCTGGATAATGAAACTTATGAAAAAGCAGTGGCCACCCCCATCACGTTGGATTATCATCCTGTAAAAAACATTACAGAAGGCTACTCTGCTTATTACAAACATTA
>DAMDNI010000129.1:0-2764 GCA_032083825.1 Bergeyella sp.
GATCATTAAGAAAAGTGCAGGAAGTGTTGCCAGTTATATTTTCTTTGCACTGCTCATCCTTATTGTTGCGTTGATGCCTATTTTCTCTTTCCAGAAAGTGGAAGGAAAGATGTTTTCTCCGTTGGCCTTTACATTGGGATATGCACTTCTTGGATCTTTAATATTAAGCCTAACATATGTTCCCGCAATGTGTAAGCTGTTGTTAACCAAAAATATTGAAGAAAAAGAAAATTTCATTTCGAGGTTTTTCAGAATAAATATATACAGGTTTTATTTGTTAAGTATCCATTACCATAAAGGCTTTATGATTGGCTTTGCCGTATTGCTGGCTATTTGCGGTTGGAAATTTTCCAATTATGGTTCAGAGTTTTTGCCGAAGCTGAATGAAGGAGCCATCTATGTAAGAGCAACACTGCCGAACAGTGTAAATCTTGATGAATCGGTGAGGCTTACCAAAGAAATGAAACAGATTCTGATGAAATATGACGAAGTAAAATTCATTATGACACAAACCGGGCGTCCCAATGACGGAACAGATCCTACAGGTTTCTTTAATATCGAATTTAATATTCAGCTGAAGCCGGAAAAAGAATGGAAAAAAAGTGTCTCAAAGGAAGAACTTCTTGAAGAGATGAGAATTTCTCTTGAGAAATTTCCCGGGATTACCTTCGGGTTCAGCCAGCCGATCCAAGATAATGTTGAAGAATATGTGGCCGGAGTAAAAGCTCCTTTGGTGATCAAGATTTTCGGGAATGATCTTTTCCAGCTGGAAGATTATGCAGCCCAGGTTGCCAATTCTGTCAAGACTGTTCCAGGAGTTACGGATGTGAATGTATTTAAGAACATCGGTTTGCCGGAATTAAGAATTCAGCTTCATGATTCCAAAATGGCAAAATACGGGGTTTCTACAGCAGATGCTCAGGCTGTAATCGGAATGACGATTGGCGGACAGGCAGCAACAAAATTTTATGAAGAAGAAAGGATGTTCGATGTGATGTTGAGGTTCGAAAAGCAATACCGGGATACTCCGGAAAAAATCGGTAATATTCTGATCCCTACACAGGATAATAAAAAAGTACCCCTCAAAGAGATTGCAACTATTGATTACCATACTGGCCCGTCATTTATTTATCGGGAAGGCAACAGCCGTTATATTGGTGTTGGATTCAGTATTGAAGGCCGTGATCTTGGAAGCACGATAAAGGATGCAAAAGCGAAGGTTGCTAAAGAAGTACACATTCCGAATAATCATAAAATAACTTGGGCCGGCGAGTTTGAAAGCAAGGAAAGAGCTGCAAAGCAGCTTGCAATGGTAGTTCCGATTTCTCTGATTTTGATTTTAATTTTGTTGTATTTCAATTTCGGGAATATGAAAGATACATTGATTTCTTCTATTACCTTAGCATTTGCTTTTATCGGAGGATTTCTGTCACTTTGGTTTACAGGAACAATTTTCGGAATTTCAGCCGGAATTGGGTTTATCATACTATTCGGAGTGGCAACAATTGACGGGATTGTGCTTATTGGAGTAATGAAAGAGAATTTGCAGAAAAAAATTCCGTTGAAAGAAGCAATTGCTCAGGGAGTTCAAAGTAGAATCCGTCCTGTAGCGATGATTGCATTAATGGGATCCATGGGACTTTTTCCGGCAGCAATATCGAACGGAATGGGTTCTGAGATCCAAAAACCGCTTGCAATCATGATTGTTGGTGGCCTGATCATTTGTATGCTGTTATCATTCACCATCCTGCCAATTATATTTTATTATTCTTACAGGAAGAAATATTATTAGCAGAATAAATTCTTATTATTTAAAATTAGTTAGTATTGTCGGTTTCATAAGAGTTTCCGGCAATTTTTATGTTTATGTGAAAAAAGAAAGGATGACTACATGTTTAGGATTAAGGATTTTCCTTAGAAATTTTTTCATGATAAGGAAGATACATTGGAAGCGCTGCGGAACCATACCAGGGAAGGATGTCGGCGCTGAAAATTTTCTCTTTTATAGTAGGATCGTTTTCCAGTAATTTTTTTGCTTCCTCTTCAGTCTTTACATTCAGGATGAATATTCCGCGATATTGGTTTTTGTTATTTCCGAAAGGTCCGGCAACTGCAAGTTTACCTTCATCAGCCATCTTCTGAATATTTGTCATATGAGCTTTAAATAATTCTGATCTTTTGGCTTTATCGGTGATTTTACTGTCGCTTTCTCCGGTTTTCAGAATGACCAGGAAATAATTTTTCATTCCATATTGGTCAGCTCCCAGGGAATCTGCTAATTTCTGATCAAATTTTTCTGAAGCTTGCGCATTTACGATATAAATTGCAAACAATGAAGCGGCGATGATGAGTTTTTTCATTTTATTCTGTGATTCTTAAAAATGTTTTGGCAAGTTCAATCATTTTAGGATCTCCGGTGTATTTCCCTTTTTCATCGGAAAGCTTTACTGTCGGAATCCATTCTTTGTTCGGGGCTAGAACTCCAATGAGTTTCATGACGATATTCATGGGTTTTAATCCTACATCATTTGTGAGATTGGTTCCTATGCCGAAGGAAATTCCGATCTTTCCTTTGCAGTAATTGGTGATTTCTTCCACTTTTTCTAGATTGAGCCCATCGGAAAATATGATGTATTTGTATAAAGGGTTGATGCCGTTATCCTGATAATGCTTAATCGTTTTGTCGGCAAATTCCAGAGGATCTCCGCTGTCATGCCTTACCCCATCGAAAAGTTTCGTGAATTTTTTATCAAACTGACGGAAA
>DAMDNI010000129.1:2774-3704 GCA_032083825.1 Bergeyella sp.
TGTCCGAAAGTGCAACTCCCAAATCTCCACGATATACATCCACCCAATGCTCAAGGGCGATTTCGTTAGCCATCTTGAAGCCGTATTCTGCTGCATGAAACATAAACCATTCGTGAGCATGGGTTCCGATTGGCTTTATGCCGTATTTCATGGCAAAATGTACATTAGAAGTACCGATGAATGTAGAATCCTTCTTATTTAAAGCATTTACAACGATATCATGAACTTTATAAGAATGTCTTCTTCTTGTCCCGAATTCGGCAAATGTTACACCAAGTTGATTCAGATGGTGCGCTTTATCCAGTGTTTTTTCAATAATGGTTTCGTTGGAATCTCTTTCCATATGGTTCATCTCGTAATGTAGTTCAGAGATTAACGAAAGTAAAGGCACTTCCCATAAAATTGTGCGATACCAAAGACCTTCAACGGTGACTTTCAGATCATTTCCTTGCTGTTCAATATGAACTTCAGAGGGATCGTAACGATAGCCTTCGAGAAAATCCAGATAGGGCAGATCGATATAAGGGCAGGTTTTTGCCATGAATTTTTTTTCCTCTTTTGTCAGATAAAGTTCTGCCATGGCATTTACGGAATTTCGCAAAGCTTCTGCAAAACCTTCCGGGAAATGGTGTTTGCCACGATTGATAAATTCATACTTTACTATAGAACTTGGGAAGAGTTTTACCACCGCATTCTGCATGGTGATTTTATAGAAATCGTTGTCGAGAATTGATTTTAGATTCTGCATAGTGAGTGCTTATTCATCAAAAATAAAAAAATCGCCTTGAGTAAAGCGATTTTTATAGGATAATTTTCAGGATAATTATTTTCCGAGATAGGCATTGTACATCCAGACTTCTTTTTCCTGTTCTGTGATATAGTCGCTCATTTGAGAATTTGTTCCTTCATCTCCTGCTTTATCTGTAAGGT
>DAMDNI010000129.1:3714-6252 GCA_032083825.1 Bergeyella sp.
TCAATAACGATTTTGAAGGAAGCGAGAATATTTTCAACGGCTTTATTCCCATCCGAAACTTCTTTGCTTTCTTTAATGGTAGAAACGTTCAGATAGTCGGAATAGTTATGTACGGGAGTGGCTCCTAAAGTCAGGATTCTTTCTGCAATCTCATCAATTTTTAATACCAGACTGTTGTACAATTCTTCAAATTTTGGATGTAAGGTGAAGAACTGATCCCCTTTGATGTTCCAATGTGAGCCTCTTGTGTTCTGATAAAATACAGAGTAATTGGCTAAAAGGATATTGAGTTTTTCGGCTATTTTTTTACAATCAGCTTCTTGAAGGCCGATAATGCTTGAATTTTTCATAGTGAAATATTTTATTGTACAAAGTTAGAGGATACTAAAATAAATAGGAAAGATTTTGCATAGAAGCTTTCAATATCAACCTTAATTTTTTTTCATTACAAATAAAAAAAGCCGTTGAAAAACGGCTTTGAATTATTATTTCAGTTTCAGATTGAAAACATTGTTTTTGATCACACTGTCATAAAGAATTTTGTAGTTTTTATTTTCTTTGACTTCCAGATCGCCTTTGAGAACCCCGAAAATCATGGTGTTTTTACCGTTTTTCTCTACAATACTTTTGGTAATGAGCTGGATTTTGTGTTTTCCTTTTTCAATCGGAACATAGTTATGATATTGCTTGTTTTGTTCATTCATATAAAATCTGAAAGGTTCTTTGTCATCAATTTTCACATAAATTTCTTGATATGCCTGAGCTTTGGCGAGCTGGTCTATGAAATTGATAACTGCTTTATCTTTGGTAACCGGCTCCGGCTGGATATTATCTTTTGAAGAAACATCAACCCAAGATCCGTAGCTGATGCTGCATGCATTGTAGCCAACCCAGGCATAGCCTTTTTCTCCCCATAATTCTCCCCAGGAATTTCTGATCAGCCAAGCCTGAAGATCATCATCCCAGCCAACAATTGCAATTGCGTGATCCGGATAATTGGTGTTGTTTCCCTGAATGACACCACCTTTATAATTCATAAAATCAGCATTGTTGGAGAAAACAGCTGCAGAAACAGCTCCATATTTTACAAGAGCATCTTTGATCTGCTGAATGTTTCCATCCTGAAGAAGCCCATAATTGGTTACTTTGATGTCAATTGGTGTTACATTGGTCTGGCAAACATCAACAGCCTGGTAAGGGAAATTATCTTCTGTTGTAATATAAGCCGAAGTACTGTCTAATAACCATGCGAAAACATCGGTGTACCAGCCTCCTGTTGAACAGCTTCCTGCGCCGGAACATCCTAAGATTCCCTGCTCGGAAATATCAATAAATTCGTTGTTTTTGAGAGCGTAATTGGATTCTAAAGCTGCTGCAGCACTGAATGCCCAGCAAGATCCGCAGTTTTTCTGGTCTTTGATTTTAGTAACGCCATTCACGGTTCTTAAGTCAAACTTTTTGGATTTTGTATCACCGAAAGTTTTAGTTGTAGTTTCGTAAAGCGCATCGCCTGCTCCTATAAAATTGGCTTTGAGTTTTTTGGTGCCTGCCACATTTTCTTTTGTCGGGATTGTAAATCCTTTGCCTTTATCCTGGAAGTTCTGTGCATTTGTCTTGCAGAACAAAAAAATGATGAGTAAGAATATTGTATTTTTCATGTGTTTTGTTTTTACTTGATTTCAATTTTTTTAATAAAATGATTTTCTTTTGGAACCAAAGAATCGGGTTCGAATGATCTTTTTTTAATGAATTCCAGTTCGGTGATTCCTTTTTTGATTCCCTTCAATTCGAAAGTTTTTCGATATTCGTTGAGTTTTGTAGTGTCATTGAGGTAAGCCTCGTTGTATTCTTTGATTACTGTAATTAAAGAATCAGGTTTCATCTGCCATACATAACCGCCCATCCCTTCTTTTTCCAAAGTGATTTTGAATTCCTGATTTATTTTGTAGACCTCATGGGAAGGCTTGCATCCGCAAAGCATTCCTGCAGAGATAATGAGTGTATAAAAGAGTTTATTCATAGAAAAATTTAAAGAATTAAAGGTTTTCCGGAATGTCATCAATGTCTATATCGTCGTCATTATAATCGTCATCTTCGGAGTCATTTTCATCAAGATCTTCTACAAAATCATCATGGTCAGAATAATCTTCGTCTTCAACATAGTCCGAAGATACTTCGTAATCTTCAGTATAATCATCGGTGTAATCTGATTCGGGTTCAGTCTCAAAAGAATAATCATCAATGTAAATGTCTTCATCAGAAATATATTCGTCGTTGACAATAATTTCTTCCGCTGAAGAGTCATTAAGATCAAGCAGAATCTCGTCAGAATGGAGATAATCCATCATCTCGGAATCAATGGTGAAATCTGCATCATCAACGAAATCATCTACAGTTTCCTGATCAAAACCTTCGTCTTCCAAGACGTCTGAAATGTCATCAATTTCGATAGAATGATGATCGTCAGGAATGTTTTCATCATGGCTTTCATCTTCTTTATCATCTGCAATAATCGTTGATTCTGCTTCTGAATCAGGC
>DAMDNI010000129.1:6262-8261 GCA_032083825.1 Bergeyella sp.
GTTTGAAGAATCTTCAATTTCGTTTTCTGCAATAGTTTCTTCCACATCCACATGATTTTGAAGAAAAGGAGAAAGAAATTTTTCCAGCTCATCCGGAAGCATTTTTTCCCAATCTTCTTTCGGGATGTTTACCAAATGCTGAAACGTTTCATACGCTAAGAAAGTTCCGCCTCCTATTGCAAGTGCTTTGAAAATATTATTAGGATCTTCTTTCAGAATACTGATCTGCTCTTCAGAAAGATTGCCCAATTTATATTTGTCTTTTCCTTCTACGGGTAGTAATACAGTTTGGCTCATGTTTTTTGTTTTTGTTGGGACGAAATTAGTTTGATTCTGATCTTTTTTAGAAAATATTGTATGAAACTGTTGTTTTTCTGTGTAAAGCTGCTTTTAGCAGATTTCTATATAAGTCTGGCCTATCGTGATCCTGTTTTTTGAGCTGATGTACAAAGCTTCATCGGGAGAAAGTTCATTATCATCAATGAAAGTCTTATTGAGGCTTCCTAAATCCTGAATGCTGACTTTGTTGTTTTTCGGGTTGACTTTCAGTTCGCAGTGTTTTGATGAAATGAAACGATCGGGAATGGTAATCTTTTGAATGGTACTCCCGTTTTCATCTTTTGCTGTTTGAGAAAGAAGCTCATTTCCGCGTCCGATAATGATAGAATTGGCTTCCGCTTTCATCAGGGTTTTCTGCTCATCATTGATATTGATTTTAAGATAAAGATCATCCAATGTGACTTTGTTGCCGAAGACAAGTTCTGTCGCTGCTTTGAAGTTGTTATAAAGATCAGCACGTATTTTGGCAGCATTCAGCTGTACTTTGTTTCCGCAGTTTTGGCAGGAATGGATTTTTTTTTCTGCATTGTCACGAAACCAATCTGCCGGGATGGAATTCTGTGTGCCGCATTTTTTACATTTATATTTAAAATCGTTCATAATTTCTTTTGATTAAAATCATTTTAAATACAGGATTTTATTCTTTCCAGCTGCAGTTGCATTTCGGGCATTCTCCTTTTTCTTTCCAGTAAATCCAGCTTTTATTGATGAGTTCAAAATTGCATTTCGGACAGCGGATTTTTTTAGAAAACTGAACGTAGAGAAGATCCAGCTGGTTTTTCAGTTTATTGTCATTGACCATTAGAGTTGCAATGGTGCCGCCTGCGATACCGACTACAACCATTAATGTGGAACGTAAAGAACTGTCGATTTTAACGGGCAGAAGAAAAATAACGAGCATCATGGCAAGTGTAATTCCTCCGCGGATGATGAGTGGTTTTATTTTGTAAGTGCTTTTAAGCTTGGATGCTTTTGCATTGTATTCGTCGTAATATTCTTTGATGACATTAAATTCTTGGGAAAAATCCAGCTGGTTGTTTTTTTTAAGTTCCTGAATTTTAGAAATCAGCTCTTGATTATTAATGACAAATTTCCCTAGCTGGATTTTGTCTTCGGGCTTTATTTTTTTTACCATGACGTCTTTGTCATTGATAAGGACACCGTTTGCAGAATCCATATCACGGATTGTCCATTCGCCATTGTCTTCGACTTCGATCTGTGCATGAAAACCGCTTACTGTAGGATGTTCTATTATGTAATTGTTATCCGGATTTCTTCCGATTTTAAATGTCATTGCCATAGCTAATACCACATGATTGTTTTCTTTAAACGTTTAATATAAAGATCGCTGAGATTAAGTTTTAAAGGATCTTTTGCGGTTGAGAGTTCAACTGTCTTGTCTTTGATTCTGGAAATTTTGTTGAGATTGATGATAAATGATTTTCCAATTCTCTGAAAATTTGGTGCTGTGCAAAGGCTTTTTTCAATTACATTCAGTTGAAGTGTAACGGTTTTTTTAATCCCTGAGGAAAGATAAATTGTTGTATAATTGCCTTCTCCGGTGCAAAAACAGATTTCATGAAGATCTATAACATCCATTCCACCTTTGAACGGGATTTTTAGTTTTTTTGGGATTTCCTTTTCATTGTATTTTGACATG
>DAMDNI010000130.1:0-8180 GCA_032083825.1 Bergeyella sp.
TGGAATATGAAGAAGTGTATACCGACAAATATTACGGAACTCTTAAATCTGAAGTGGAAAGAATTTGGGATTCCGGAAAAGTCGTTATCTTTGACGTAGATGTAAAAGGTGGTGTTTCCCTAAAAGAATATTTCGGTGAAAAAGCTCTTTCGATCTATATTATGCCCCCGTCAATTGAAGAATTGGAACGGAGATTGATAGCAAGAAAAACAGATGATGCGGAAACGATAAAAACAAGAGTTGCAAAAGCAGCTCACGAAATGACGTTTCATCCGCATTTTGATGAAATTATCGTGAATACAAATCTTGAAACTGCCAAGCAGGAAACAGAACAATTAATTCATAATTTCATTCATCATATTGAAAACTCAACCTTGAATTGAAAATGAGTACAGAAACTTTAGAAACAATAAAAGCCAATCTTCCGGTGCACGGATTTCTGAAATTTAAAGATCTTCAGATCCCCGAAGGTGAAGAATTGATAAAAGCGATTCTTGAACTGAAAAAAGAAAAGAATGCAGTCATTCTTGCCCATTATTATCAGCCAGGTCCAATTCAGGACATTGCTGATTTTCTTGGAGATTCCCTGCAACTTGCAAGACAGGCAAAAGAAACGGATGCAGATATGATCGTTTTCTGCGGTGTTCATTTTATGGCAGAAGCCGCAAAAATACTGAATCCAGGGAAAAAAGTAGTGCTTCCTGATACAATGGCAGGCTGTTCTTTGGCAGATGGCTGCAGCGGTGAAGGTTTGCGGAAAATGCGTGAGCAATATCCTGATGCGCTTGTTGCCACTTATATCAATTGTAATGCGGAAACCAAAGCCGAAAGCGATATCATTGTTACCAGCTCCAATGCAGAAACCATTATTGAAGCTTTACCGAAAGACCGCCCGATTATTTTTGCTCCGGATAAAAACTTAGGAAGATATTTATCCAAAAAAACAGGAAGAGACATGATTCTCTGGGACGGAAGCTGTATTGTGCACGAAGCATTTTCAATGGAAAGAATTGCAAAACAGCTGGCAGATCATCCTAATGCAAAATTAATTGCCCATCCCGAAAGTGAAAATTCGGTTCTGGAATTAGCTCATTTTATAGGATCAACCTCAGCACTGCTCAATTACGTTGAAAAGGACGATTGCCAGCAGTTTATCATTGCAACGGAAGAAGGAATTCTTCATGAAATGAAAAAAAGAGCGCCTCACAAAGAACTCATTCCTGCTTTGGTGTTTGATGAGAGCTGTAATTGCTCAGAATGTTTCTACATGAAGCGGAATACAATGGAAAAGCTTTATCTTTGCATGAAGTATGAGCTTCCTGATATTGAAATCGAAGAAGAGCTCCGCCTGAAAGCACTGAAGCCAATCGAAGCAATGCTTGAGCTTTCCAAAACCATAAAATAAAGCTCATCATGCAAAACCATAGTTTGATGAGCTTTATTAAACAAAAACGAATATGAGAAAAAATTATATTTAAAAACAGCAAATACATTGATGGAAAAAAATTTAGAATCATAACGAACTAAATATTTTTTAAACTCCGTAATGAAACAATTTTTTTTTCTGACCTTTTTCCTTATCAGTTCATATTTTTTTTCTCAGCAGCAGCAAGTATTACAAAGCCATCAGATTTATTTTGATCATAACATTGCTTACCGGCATTTTGACGTTACAGTATTTAGCGGTATAGCCGAATTTCGTGAAAACAAGGGTATTCTTACCCGAAGAGAAGTTTACGAAAATGGCATTATGACCAAGAAAATCACCTATTATACTACCAATGTCCCAAAAGGTAAAGAAGTTCCCTATCAGGAAATTGATTATGCAGACCGGAAAATGATTACCAAGACCAGCTATCGTGTTACCGGCGAAAAATATTATTATGTAGAATACAAAGACGACGGAGCTCCGGAATATTCCGAACAATGGAGGGATGGCCAACTTTCAGCCATTCAGTATTTTAGAAATGGGAAACTTGATGGCAAATCATTCGTGATGGATACTGATGGAAAATGGACGGAAGAATATTACAGAAACGGAGAATTTCTACGTAGAAAACCTTTGGAATCAGAACTTCCCGAGCCTAAATCCACCACTCCTGAAACTTCTAAAAATTCCTCAAATGCTGAAACTGTAAAAGCACCATAAAAACCATACAAATCTAATTTCCGGAATAAATAAAACATAAATAATTTTTGATTATTCAAAATAATCTCTACATTTGTCTCAGAAGAGATGAATAATTCACAATACATATTCAAAAATATCAAGTCGGGTAATCTATTTTCGGCTTTATCTTCTATTATTTCTACAACAACTATCACAACCCCATAATCGGGGTTTATTTTCACATATTATTTCGGCATTATTGCTCTTTTTTTAAGAGCAGAAAAATCATTATTAAATTTTTAAAATAAAAAATTATGAAAATCCTGAAATTTGGTGGAAGTTCAGTTGCCAATGCTCAAAATATCCTTTTGGTAGAAAATGTAATCAGAAAAGAATCTCAAAAAAATAAAATAATTGTAGTAGTTTCTGCGCTTTCCGGCGTTACAGATGCTCTGATAAAAGCTTCTGAATCTGCCTCTGTAAAAGACGAAAATTATCTGCATATTTTAAAAGATCTTGAAGAAAAACATCTTCATTTGGTGAAAGAGCTGATTCCGATTGCAGAGCAAAGCTCGTGGCTCAGTTTTGTGAAAAAGCATTTCAATGATATTGAAGACATCTGCAACGGAATTTTTGTTTTGGGCGAATTTACAGGGCGTATTAAAGACCGGATCACTTCGTATGGAGAATTCTTGTCATCCAGTCTTATTTCCGCAAGGCTGAAATCTCAGGATTTTGATGTTTCTTGGCTGAATGCCGCAGATTTCATAAAAACAGATAGTAATTTCACGAATGCAAAAGTGGATTTTGGTGAAACAGAGAATAATATTCAGAAATATTTTAATGAAAATCCATCGCAGATTACTTTGGTTCCGGGATTTATTGCAAGTGATAAACACGGAAATGCCACTACTTTAGGACGGGGAGGTTCGGATTATTCTGCTTCGGTTTTTGCGGCTGCCATTCATGCTGAAGAACTTCAGATCTGGACAGATGTTGACGGGATGATGACTGCAGATCCAAGATTGGTCTCACACGCAAAGGTAATTTCGGAAATTTCTTATCAGGAAGCGATGGAATTATCGCATTTTGGTGCGAAAGTCATTTATCCTCCGACAATTCAGCCTGTAATGAACAGGAATATTGATATTTGGATTAAAAATACATTTAATGCTGAATTTTCCGGAACTTTTATTTCCCAGAATATTCAGTCGGAAAATTCAAATGAAGTAGCAGTCGGAATTTCAAATATGAATAAAATTGCACTTCTCACTTTGGAAGGTAGCGGAATGGTAGGAATCCCCGGTATTTCGGCGAAGCTCTTTCGTTGTCTGAGTGATGAAAAAATCAATGTTATTCTTATTACTCAAAGTTCTTCCGAACATTCTATCACCATTGCGATCAATGAAAAAGATGTTTTCCGGGCAGAAAATTCCATCAATATTGCTTTTGAGGATGATTTAAAATTAAATCGTATTGAGCCTGTCAAAATTGAAACTTCACTTTCCATAGTTGCGCTTGTCGGCGAAAATATGCGGAACAGAAGTGGTGTAAGTGCAAAAATGTTCGGGGCTTTAGGAAATAACGGCGTTAATATCCGTGCAATTGCCCAGGGTTCTTCAGAAAAAAATATCAGCGTTGTCATTGCAGAAAACGATGTAAAAAAGGCAGTGAACGTTTTGCACGAAGAGTTTTTTGAATCAGAAATCAAGCAGGTTCATGTATATATCGGTGGAGTTGGAAATGTAGGTTCGAAGCTTATTCAGCAGATTTATTCCCAGAATGGTTATCTTAAAGAAAATCTTTTAGTCAATCTTAAAATTGCAGGGCTTTCCAACAGCCGGAAAATGCTCTTATCAGAAGAAGGAATCCAGGAAAATGAATTTCTGAATCTGAATGAAACAGGAATTGAGGCTTCTCCTGAAAAATTCGCAGAAGAAATTATCAGAAGAAACCTGAGAAACTCCGTTTTTGTGGATGTCACAGCAAATGCTGATGTTGTAAATATTTATGAAAATCTTCTAAAAAAGAGTATCAGCATTGTTGCCTGCAACAAAATTGCCGCAGCTTCCGGTTTTGAGTTTTATCAAAAATTAAAACACTCAGCAAAAAATCACAACTGCAAATTTTTCTTTGAAACGAATGTTGGTGCAGGTCTTCCGATTATAGGGACTATCAATGATTTGATAAGAAGCGGAGACAAGATCAATTCTATCCAGGCAGTTTTGAGCGGAACACTCAATTTTGTTTTCAACAATTATGACGGAAGCAAACCATTTTCAGAAATAGTAAAACAAGCGCAGAATGAAGGCTATACAGAACCTGATCCGAGATTGGATTTGGCCGGAACTGATGTTGCAAGAAAAATTCTGATCCTCGCCCGTGAAGCAGGATATGCTTTAGAATTCAACGAAATTGAAAATGAAACTTTCCTTCCGGAAAAATGTATGCAAGGAACCGTTGATGATTTTTATAAATCTTTAACCCAATACGAATCGCATTTTAAAAATTTGTTCGATGAAGCCAAAAACCAAGGGAAAATCCTGAAATATGTTGCTGAGTTCAAAGACGGGAAAGCAAAAGTCGGATTGCAGCATATTGCTCCCGACAGCGATTTGTTTCATCTTTACGGGAAAGACAATATTGTGATCTTTAAAACTTTACGATATTCCGAGCAGCCTTTGGTTGTAAAAGGTGCGGGTGCAGGTGCAGAAGTTACGGCAAGCGGAGTTTTTGCGGATATTGTACGTTCTGTTTAATTTGAATTTAAATACATGAAAAATATAAAAATAAAAGTTCCGGCAACCGTTGCTAATTTGGTTTGTGGTTTTGATATTCTCGGAATGGCAGTGAAAGAACCCTTTGATGAAATGGAATTCAGGCTTCTGGAAACTCCCGAAATCAAAATTACGCATACCGATCATTTCGGACTTCCTGAACAGGTTGAAAAAAACGTTGCAGGAATTGTCCTTCTCAAAATTCAGGAACATCTTAAGCTGAAAAACGGCTTTGAAGTCATCATTCATAAAAACATAAAACCAGGAAGCGGTTTAGGCTCAAGTGCGGCAAGTGCGGCAGGAGCAGCTTTAGGAGCAAATCTTTTGCTGGGAAATATTCTGTCAAAAGAAGAATTGGTACATTTTGCGATGTCTGGTGAAGAATTGGCTTCCGGCGTTCGTCATGCTGACAATATTGCGCCTTGCATCTATGGTGGAATTACTTTGGTGAAGTCTTCTGATCCGATTGATATCATTCCGTTAAGTTCTCCGGATTTGTTTGTGACAGCTGTACATCCGCAGGTTGAGGTGAAAACTTCCGATGCGAGACAAATCCTCAAAAAAAATATCCAGCTGAAAGATGCGGTGACACAATGGGGAAATATTGCAGGTCTAGTTACCGGAATTTTAAAAAATGATTTCCCTTTGATCGGAAGAAGCCTTAATGATGTAATTGTAGAGCCTGTCCGTAGTATTTTGATTCCGAAATTTGATGAAATTAAATCCAAAAGTCTGGAAATTGGAGCTTTGGGTGGTGGGATTTCCGGATCCGGGCCATCTGTTTTTATGCTTAGTGAAAGAATTGAAACCGCGCAGGAAATCGCAGATTTAATGAAAAAAACGTATGATGAAATTGGGATTGAAAGTTTCGTATATGTTTCCAAAATTAATGATGCAGGAATCAGAATTGATAATTAATGAAACTTTAAAATGAAATATTATAATCTTAAACATACAGATGAAGTTGTCTCTTTCAAAGAAGCGACAATAAAAGGCCAGGGCAAAGACAAAGGATTATTTTTCCCGGAATCGGTTCCGAAACTTGAAGAAGATTTTATTAAAAATTTACAACAATATTCCGACGAAGAAATTGCTTTCCGATGTATGAAAGATTTCATTGGAGAAGAAATCCCTGAAAGCGAGCTCCGGAAAATCGTTTCCGAAACCATCAGCTTTGAGATTCCATTGAAAAATATTAATAATAATATTGCTGTACTGGAACTTTTTCACGGTCCAACTTTGGCATTTAAAGATGTCGGAGCCAGATTTATGAGCCGCTGTCTTTCGTATTTCCTGAAAAATGAAAAACAAAATGTAACCGTTTTGGTAGCAACTTCTGGAGATACAGGAGGTGCGGTTGCCAACGGATTTTATAAAGTTCCCGGAGTTGAGGTGGTGATTCTATACCCGAAAAATCGTGTGAGCCCTGTTCAGGAAAAACAGCTTACTGCGCTTGGTGAAAACATTTCTGCTTTGGAAATAGAAGGTAGTTTTGATGATTGTCAAAGTTTGGTAAAACAGGCTTTTTCCGATAACGAGATCAATAAAAAAGTATTTCTTACTTCTGCGAATTCCATCAATGTTGCACGTTGGCTTCCGCAGCAGATTTATTATCTTCTGGCTTTGAAACAATGGCAAAAAGATCATTCTGGAAAGCCTGTAATTTGTGTCCCGAGCGGAAATTTCGGAAATCTCTGCGCAGGAATCCTGGCTTATTTTCGTGGGCTTCCGGTAGAGCATTTTGTCGCTGCATGCAACGAGAATGATATTATTCCGAAATATCTGCAGACCAAAAAATTTGAGGTGAAAGAAACAGTTGCGACACTTTCAAATGCGATGGATGTTGGAAATCCAAGCAATTTTGTGAGAATTCTGGAGCTTTTCGGAAATAAGTTTAGTGAATTTGAGAATAAAATTTCGGGATTTTCCATAGATGATGCAGAAACTTTGAAAACTATTTCGGAAGTTTACGAAAAATCAGGATATATTCTTGAGCCGCATGGCGCAGTTGCTTATGCATCTTTGCAAAAATATTTAAATGAAAACATTGATAAAAAAGGCTTTATCCTGGAGACAGCTCATCCTGTGAAATTTCCTGAAGCAGTGGAAAAAGCAATTGGTAAAATAATTGAAGTTCCTGAAAATCTAAATGAATTGATGCAAAAAGACAAAAAAACTGTTGAAATAAAACCTGATTTTGAAGAATTAAAACGATTTTTGCTGAAGAAATAAAACTGAAAATGAAATCGAAAATTTTCCTTGAAGATGTAAAAATCTATGCTCATCATGGTGTTTTACCTGAAGAAAATATCATCGGAACTTACTATATCCTGAATCTTGAACTGCATTCCAATTTATGGAAAGCCTCTGAAACAGACGATTTGAACGATACGATAAGCTATGCGGATATTAATGATTTGATTCATCAGGAAATGAAAATTCCTTCTAAATTGCTGGAGCATGTCGCGGGAAGAATTATTGGTCAGGTTCATGAAAAATTTCCGGAAATTACTTTCATAAAATTAAAAATCACCAAAACCAGCCCACCCATGAAAGGCGAATTAAAAGGGGCAAGTGTAGAATTTGAAAAAGATTTTCAGTAAAATTCAATACTAATTTTAATATTTAATAGTTTTAGAAAAAAATACGGTTTGAAGAATTTAAAATATATTTTTCTTTTTGCTTTTCTGAATGTTTTTTCTCAGGAAACCCTGACGGAATACAATTTTCCTAAAATCAAATCTTCTCTCACAATGCCGGTTCGCATTCCGCTTTCGGAAATCAGCAACATGGTGAATAATTCTGTCGGAAACCTGATTTACCAGGATGACTCTTACACCGATAACAATAATGACCAGTTCAAGATAAAAGTCTGGAAAACAAAACCAATCAAATTGTCAGGAGGAAAAAACCAAAATGTAATCATTGAAGTTCCTCTGAAAATCTGGGCAGAAAAAGGAATCGGTACTTTAGGCGTTTATTCGTACCAGAATACGACTTTTGAAACGGTGATGTATTTTAGTTCTTCTATTTTGTTTAATAGCAACTGGAGCATTGTCACCACTACAAAACCGATGGGTTTTAAATGGGTTACAAAACCGGTTTTAGATTACGGAAGAATCCAGATTCCCATCACCCCGATTGTTGAATCTAATCTTAAGGAGCAACAGGCAGAATTCTGCAAAACGATTGACAAACAAATGGCTTCGCAGCTCAATTTTCAGCAATACGCAGTCATGGCATGGAATCTTTTTTCTCAGCCTTTCAACGTTTCCGAAGAATATAATACCTGG
>DAMDNI010000131.1:0-1203 GCA_032083825.1 Bergeyella sp.
AATTGTACAATTTGCCAACGAATCCACACAAAAAGTAGGAGAAATGTACAACGAAAGCAAACCAATGATCAATTCTGCTGGAAACGGGATTTGGAACGTCATTCGTTATGTGATCGGGATTATCGCAGCCTTAACTTCAGTTATGTTTCTAATCGGATCATTCGTTGGGGTTGGTTTCTTTACCAATGCAGATATTCCGCCGGTAAATGAACTTAATTTCTACTTCGATGATGATAATTTGCTGTATATCCTAAGCACAATGATCGTTATCGCTTGTTTAATCCCTGCTATTCTTTTCGGATTATTAGCAACTAAGCTTATCTCTCCAAAAACAAAATTAAAAAATATCGGCTGGGTTGTAGGTGGTTTATTCATCCTTTTAATCGGTACATCGGCATATTTCGGAGTAAAAATGGCAAAACGTGAAATGTTCCAGAAAGGTACGAAAGAAGATACTGAAGAGATTGTGATCAATACAGATTCAGACAGTATTTACGTAGATATCAAGCAAGTAACCATTCCGCAAAACTTCAGAGGATATGACAATGATATTTATTCTGACAAAAAAAATGTATTCGAGGAAGACTGGATCAATGTTGAAGTTACAAGACAGCCCAACCTGCAAACTCCTTATCTTATTGTAAAAAAACGTGCAGACGGATATAATATTCCTTTACAGATATCTGTTCCGGTAGAAGTTGTCAACAATAAAATCATGCTGCCAAACTTTGTAAAATATCCTTATGAACATCGTTTCAGAGATTACAGAGTTGATTATGAGCTGGTAATTCCGGAAAATGCGATAGTAATTCCTCTGAAAAAAGACAGGATGAATTTCGAAGGAGATTTGGATGGAAACGGAATCAATGATGACGAAGAAAACAACGACGATGATGATAACACCCTGAAAATCGAAAAAAACAAAATCACCATCAACGGAAAAACCATTGAATACGATTCCAATAACAAAGACAGTGTAATCATCAACGGGAAAAAAGTTTCCAAAGAAGTTGCAGAAAAAATTGGAGATTCCATGAAAGTTGATTTTGAAAAGCTGAAAGATCTTGACATCAAAATCAAAGACGGGAAAAAAGAAATTTCAATAAAAACTAATAAATAAAAGCCTGAGAGTGGATAAGATGAAAGGCGGAATATTTACTGGATCACTTCAGTCCGCTTTTCTCTTATTCTTCCATAATTATT
>DAMDNI010000131.1:1213-8161 GCA_032083825.1 Bergeyella sp.
AAAAATGCATTAGAATAAAATCAAAAACAGAATGTTTTCTCATGATTGGACAATCAAAGAGAATAGATATAAAGAATCACGGGTTGTTAACATAAAATAAATTAATAAAATTTAACAGTCTGCTTTAAATATATATAAGTAAAACTTTATATCTTCGTGTAAAATTTCACAAAGGCCAACTTACATTTAAAAATTTACAAAAATGGTACAGGTAGTGTTAGAAATCGTGATCAAAATCGTAGATTTCATCAGCAATTTATTTTAATTTTCAGAGCGATAATATTTCAATATATTTGTAAAGTATAACCATTGTTTGGTTATACTTTTTTGTTTTACATTTTCTAAAATCAACCCATGAAAAAATTTCTCGGAAAACTCATTCTTAAAATCGCAGGCTGGAAAGTAATCTTGCATGGTGATGTTAACAATCTTGACCGCTGCATTCTCGTTGTCGCACCACACACGCACAACAGCGAATACATTCTCGGAAATTTAGCCTATTGGTCTTTGGGAAAACCTCTGAAAATAATCATCAAAGATGCCCATACCAAAGGCTGGTATGGCGGAATTGTAAAAGGGCTCGGCGGAATTGGGATTGACAGGAGCCAGAAAAATGACTTGGTAAACTTCGTGGCAAAACAATTTGAAAAAGAAAACTTCAGTCTTGTAATTACTCCTGAAGGAACAAGAAGCTGGGTTCCAAAATGGCGAAAAGGCTTCTATCATATGGCACTCGCTGCGAAAGTCCCTATCGTATTGGCTGTCGGGGATTTTGCTACCAAAACCATGTATTTGGGATATAAAATCTCTTATGAAAAACTGCTGACAGTATCTTATGATGATGTTCTGAAAGAAATTCAGGATTATATGGAAAAATATAACATCACCCCAAAAGTCAAAGAAAACTGGAATCCAAATATCAGTTAAACAGAATTCCTTTTCGGAAAAAACTTTGTCAGAGCTTTTTATTAAACTAAAACCTCTAAAACTAAAATGGACGAAATCAAAAAAAAAGAAATACTCGAAAAACTCAATGCTGCGAGCAAAAATACACTGAACGAAACCCTAGATATTATTTATACAGATGTTTCAGATGATTTCCTTACAGCAACAATGCCCGTCAATTCTCGCGTACATCAGCCCTACGGAATTCTTCACGGCGGCGCAAGCTGCGTTTTAGCAGAAACTCTTGGCTCCTGCCTTTCATTGATTCACGTTGATCCTTCAAAGCATGTTCCTGTAGGAACTAATCTGAACACCAATCATTTAAGAGCAAAAAGAGATGGGATTGTAACAGGAACTGCAACTTTCATCCGGAAAGGAAATACCATGCATGTTTCCCAAATTGAAATTCGAGACGAAAAAGGCAACCTTATCAATCATACAACAATGACCAACGCAATTGTTCCGGTTGGGAAAGTTTAAAAAAGAATTATTTCGTATATCATGATTATTTTTCGTCTTCCTTTTGATCAAAAATATTATACAACTGGTGAAAATAGAGAAGAAAACAACATTCAGTTTTTCTCTTTTGAAAGTAACAATACAATTAGTTTCACAGGAAATTTAAGCGAGATCTCTATTGAAAATCTTCTTAAAAAAGATTTTCAGTTATCAGAACTTTCTCAAGAAAAACCAGATGAAACTCATGCTGAATATCTGCAAAAAATTGAAAAAGCAATTGAATTCATTAAAGTAAATCAATTGAGAAAACTTGTAATCGCAAGAAAAAAAACGGTTACACTGAGCAATCTCAATATTCCGAAAACCTTTCTCAAACTTTGCGAAAAATATCCTTCAGCATTTGTCTATGTTTTCAAAAATAATGACGACTGCTGGATCGGAGCTTTTTCTGAAATTTTAGGAAAATTCAATAAAAAAACTTCCGAATTCGAAACCATGAGCCTTGCAGGAACTTTACCCGTAGAAGAATCATGGACGAAAAAGGAAATTGAAGAACAAAAACCTGTCACAGATTATATTTCCGGGATTCTAAAAAAATATGCTAAAAATGTAGAGCAGTCCGAGACCTACGACCATATTTCCGGAAATATTAAACATTTAAGAACCGATTTTAAGGTAAAAATACTTCCTCAAGATTTCAGCAATCTCATTTCGGAACTTCATCCGACACCGGCTGTATGCGGGATTCCGAAGGAAAAATGTAAAGAGGCAATCTTAGCTCTGGAAAATTTTGACCGCGAATTATATGCAGGCTATTCCAGAATAGAAACAGAAGACCACATTTTTTGTTTTGTTAATCTCAGATGCGGAAAATTTTATAAAAATTCGGCTCAGCTGTTTGCTGGCGGCGGAATTACAGCATTAAGCTTTCCTGAAAAAGAATGGCAGGAAACCGAGCTCAAAACGCAGGCTTTAGAAAAAAATCTTATTTTCTCTTAGCTGCAAGTCTGCTCCATGTATCGAGAACCAAAACCAAAACCAATCCGATCACTCCTGCAGAAGCAGAAAAAATGAATTTAGAATTTTCTTCGTGCATAAAACCTAAATCCCAGTCAATTACATAAAGGTTGAACCCGATGAAGATAATGAAAAGAACTAAAAAAACTTTATATAACTTCTGCATAATAATAATTCAATATTTTTTAAAATTTCACATAAGTCGTGAACAGCTGTGCAAAGTTAGCAGTAAATAATTTAATAGAGATCGCCAAAAGAATAATTCCGAAAACTTTCTTCAAAACCTGAAGTGTTCCGTCTCCAAGTTTTCTCTCAAGCCAGTTTGCTGACTTCAACACGAGATACACAATCAGCGTATTAAGAATAATTCCCAGAATAATATTAATATCATGATATTCTGCTTTAAGGGAAAGTGTTGTTGTCAGTGTTCCTGCTCCTGCAATCAGAGGAAATGCAATCGGAACAATGGAAGCAGAATTGGATTCTGTATTTTTCTGGATTTCTATTCCTAAAATCATTTCCACAGCGATAATGAAAATCACGAAAGCACCGGCAATCGCAAATGAATTTACATCAATCCCGATCAGCTTCAGAATGTTATTCCCGATGAAAAGAAAGGCAATCATCAAAATTCCTGCTACAATTGATGCTTTTCCGGCTTCAATCTGCCCGAATTTTTGCTTCAGGCTTACAATGATGGGGATAGATCCGACAATATCAATTACTGCAAAAAGAACCATAGATGCAGTCAACATTTCTTTCAGATTAAAAGCTTCAAAAAAATTCATAGAAATTGGAAATTTCGCAAAAATAAGACAAATTTTTGATTATTTGCTAATTTTAGAAAACATTTGAGCGATTTCAGAATATAGGTTTTTAAGGTATTCTTCAGTAATCAGCGGGGAATATTTTTCAATAAATACTTTGTTGGAAAGCATTCTGAATTCTTCTGCAGTTTTTTTACCATATTTATTTTCCAGATAGGAATTAAGATTCGGATTATTTTTATCAACAACTTGGTTTTCAAAACCTTTTACCATATCTTCATATGCAGTGAAGAATTTTTCCGAATCATCCTGCTCTGTCAGTTTTTCCAGATATTCCAGCTCTACTTCCAGGGAAAATCTATTCTGAGATTTTAATTTTTCTTCAGCTTCAGCAATCGTTTCTATAGGTGATGAGCTATTGTTTTGTGTTATAAATTTTCTTTTTTTATAACTTCTTTTTACCAAAAACAACAAAAAGGCTGCACCAAAAAATAGCCCCATATTTAGAAATATGGTTTTCCAGTTCAGTTTGTTTTTCTCTTTGATTTGTAAAGCCGACGTAGTGATTACAGGTGAATTTACAGTCTCGAGAATATTATTGGTATATTCATTTACTTTTTCGAGTGTTGTTTTTGAATCTACTATTTGTTCATGACTTAGAACATTGATATTCAACATCTTCGAACCTAAATTAATATACTTTTTCTCTTCAGGATTAAAATATGCGAACTGCTCTGTTTCAATAGAAATTTTGCCCGATTTGGTAGGGATAATGATATAATCTGCAGTGATTTCCCCTTCCATTCCATTGTGTCCGGAAACAAAATTATTGGAAATCTTTGGAGGATAAAAACGATAATTTTCGCTTTCTACAATTGCCGGGATTTTAATATTTACAAGATTTCCCTGACCTTTCATTTTTACCACTACTTTTATAGGCTTGTTCACTTCTGCAGCTGCAGAATCTTTCTCAATAGCAAGAGAAAAATTACCTACTGCATTTTTAAAATTAGCGGGTGAACCTGCAGGCAGATTTTTAACATTCAGGTTTATGGTATTGGAAATAATTTTGGTTCCCTTATTTTTAAGTTTTGCACTAATAGGCTCAATCTCAATTTTCCCGGATTTAGTAGGAAAAACCATAAATACTCCGATTACCTGTGAAGCCATTTCTCCGGCATTACGCTCAATATCAGATTTTTTGTAGCTGACGGTTTGAAAATTTACATTATTCTGATTTGGCAAAACGATGTGTCCGACTTTCCGAAAATTATCAAAATCACGACTGTACGCTCTCAAAACAGCAATGGTTGGTTGGTTGGTATAAACACTTTTTTCTTTGATCTCCATATTGAGATACAAATCACCGGAAGCCAAGTCTTCATTGGTATTTACTCTTCTTTCAGCGTCTTTAATAAAAATATCTGAAGGTTCGGTTTTGTACATTTTTCCGCTTACCTGAACCAAGGCGGATCCCATTTTTATTTTCCCTGCTTCTTTCGGCTCCAGAACAACTTGATAAACAAGCCTGTTTATCACAATATTTTTTTTGGAATCTACATAAGTATCTCTGTTTGATGCAGTTCCGACAATATTGAATTTAGAAAGATCGGGAAGTTTCAGCGGGCTTTCCTGAACATATTCGTTACCGCTGATTTCTAGGATAAAGGTAACAGTAAACCTTTCATTTACTTTGAGGTTTTCATCTTCACTGGCAACGACCAAAGTAACCTGACCGTAAGAAAAAACAGTTGTTAAAAATAATAATATGTATGAAAATTTAGCCGACATCACCAGTCTTTCTCATTGCTTTCCGGCATGGAATATGTGTTTTTATTTAAAATTCTTCTTGCAGTTTCTTTTTCTTTATCAGACACTCTGTTGAGGATTGCTTCTTCAAGATCTTTCGGCATGTTGTTGTTCTCCTTTGGTTTCTGTCCCTGATTTCCCTGTCCTTCGCTTGGATTTTGTCCGTTATTTCCGTTTTGCGGATTTTTACCTTGTTTGTTTTCTTTATTCTGATTTTGATCTTTTCCGTCGCCGCCTCCGTTTTTGGATTTGTTTTGCTGATTTTGCTGTTCCTGTTTCTCTTTATCTTTCAGTTTGGCAATTTCATAATTTTTACGGATTTTCTCATTATAGGGATCCTGTTTCAGTGATTGCTTGTAGAATTCCGCAGCTTTTTCGGGCTTGTTGGTTTTCATATAAGCATTCCCTAAATTGTAGGAAGCAGCAGTTTTATCAGATTTGGTTTTGGCGAATTTGTGGGCGAGCTCGAATTCGGATTTTGCTTCTTCGTACATATTCCTTTTATAATAGGAATTACCTAGGTTATAATGAGAGGCAAAATCTTCTTTCTTTAGTTTTGAGGCGTCCTGAAATTTGGCAGAGGAATCTTCAAAGTCTTTTTTATTAAAACTTTTATTTCCTTCAAAAAGCAGACGGTTGTAGCTTTCCTGGGCCAGAGCCAAAGTAGAGCCAAGAAGTGATAAAAATATACCTATAATAAACTTTTTTAAAATCATTTCCGCAAAATTATTCTTTTAATTGTTAACAGCGGAGCTTTCAACTGTTAAAATTCGGTTAAAAAAATTCCGCAAAAAGCTGATTACGAGAATCAGATCATAGATTAAGATCTCTTTTCGGGTTAAAAAGATAAATCAGTAAAAAGAAAAACAAAGATACTCCAAGGAAATACTGATAGTAATGAATTCCGTTCTGAGATTTAACAACAGATTTAGAGAACGAACTGTTAGAATTCAGTTCGGTTACGATCTGGTTTACAGCTTCATCCATATTATTACCGTCAATATAATTTCCTCCTGTGGAAGATGCTATTTTCTGAAGGGCTTCGGTCTGTCTTTTGGAAATTACGGTTTCACCGTTCAGATCGGTTTTATATCCCATTAATTGTCCGAAAAGATAACTTGGTATAGGTGCTCCTTCCTCTGTTCCGATTCCAACAGAAATAACGGACATTCCCTGATTTTTGGCTTCCCGGATTGCAGCGTCTTCGTTGCCCTCATTATCTTCGCCATCACTGATCATGATGATTTTTCTTGAACCTTTTGAAATATTCTTGAATTTTTGCGCAGCGGTTTCCATGCCTTTGAGAAAATCAGTTCCCTGGACTTTCATAACATCGGTTTCAATCCCGCTGAGATAAGTTTCTGCAGCAGTAAAATCAGTGGTCAAGGGCATTACAGAAACTGCATCTCCGGCAAAAATAACCACTCCTACTCTATCATTTTTAAATTTCTGAAGTGAATTTAATATCAAATTCTTGGCCTGCGCAAGACGGCTTGGCTGAATATCTTCTGCATTCATGGAATTGGAAACGTCGAGAAGGAAAATGACATTATTCATTTTTTGTTTGGTCTCCACTTCTTCATTACCCTTCAGAACATCTACAATGGCAAAAATCAAAAAGGCAAATCCCAAAATATAGAACAGAAAAAATATTTTGGAAAACCAAGAATCTTTTTCAAAAAGATTTTCCTGGAAACGGTGTTCGGCAAACTGATGCCTTTTTCTTTTTTTCCATTTCAAAAAGCTGAAGATGAAAACTCCGAGCAACGGCAAAAGCAGCAGCAACGCAAGATAATATGGATTTCCTAAGTACCAGTCCATCAGCTTAAAAATTTATAAAATACCCATCTTAACAATGCATCAAAAATTAAAACGCCCAATGCAATCCACAAAAAGAAACGGAAGTACTCATCGTAGTTATACAGTTTTGAAGCTTTCACATCTGATTTTT
>DAMDNI010000132.1:0-8119 GCA_032083825.1 Bergeyella sp.
AGCTCAATCTGGTTTACAATTTCTGAAGGTTTGTCGGAAACTTTAATTTCTACCGTATTCAGTCCTGGCCAAAGATGGCGGTTTTGGGTATTTTCACTTTTCCACCAGTTCAATAAAAGTGGGAAGCTCTGCCCTTTTGAATCAATCGGCCAATACAACTGCGGGGTAAAATAATCTACCCAGCCTTGGTTGAGCCAAAGTTTTGCATCCGCATACAGCTCATCATATTGTGAAGAGCCTGTAATTCCGGATGGATAGCCAGGCTTCCAGATTCCGAAAGGGCTGATTCCGAATAAAACATAGGGTTTCTCAGTTTTAATTTCTTTATAAATTCTTTCTACAAATTTGTTTACATTCCCTCTTCTCCAATCTGCTCTGGAAAGTGTTCCTCCTGATTTTTGGTAGGTATTCCATGTTTTGGTATCGGGGAAATCCTTTCCTCCGTTATAAGTAGCATAAGGATAAAAATAATCATCAAAATGAATGGCATCAATATCATACCTTTTCACCAGATCATTTACCACTTCGGATACATGATCCTGAGTTTTAGGATCAGCGGGATCGAACCAATACATTCCGTTTTTTAATTTGACTATATTATCCGGAGATTTTTTAACCATGGATTGTTCTGTCACATTACCTCCGTTAGAATGATGAGCACGAAAAGGATTCAGCCATGCGTGAAGCTCAATTCCTCTTTTATGGGATTCTTCAATCCAGAATTCTAAAGGATCATAATCAGGATAAGGATTTTTCCCGATCTGCCCTGTGAGAAAATAGGACCAAGGTTCTTTATTGCTTTTATATAAAGCATCTGCAGAAGGACGAATCTGAAGAATTGCAACGTTGAAATTATTGTTTTTAAGATAATCTAAAAGCTGAATGGCTTCGGATTTTTGCTGTTCTACCGTTAAATTGTTCCGTGAGGGCCAGTTGATATTGGCAACCGAAGCAATCCACGCTGCGCGAAATTCTCTTTTAATTTCTGGAAGTGTAACCTTTAATGCATCATCTTCTTTTTTAACAACCGGTGTATTCGGGATGGTTTTAGGAGTTTCAGTCTTTTTGACTGTTTTCGTTTTTGTCACCTTTTTACTCGTGTATTTTTTAGGTTGAGAACCACAGGAAACGACAATAATGAAAGAAAACAAAAGCAATACATTAAAGCGGATATTCATAAATTGAGGGATTTTAAAATTTGATTCCAAACAAAAGCCCCGAAAAAATCGAGGCTTATAGTTTTCTGTAAAAATATTAATTTATTCTGATTTTGACATTCTTTCTGAACGTTTTCTTTCTTCTTCCGAAAGAATTTTCTTTCTCATACGGATGAAGTTCGGTGTTACTTCGATACATTCATCCTGCTGTATATATTCCATACATTCTTCTAAAGAGAAAAGAATTTTAGGTGCAATATTCCCGTCCTTATCTTTTCCGGAAGCACGCATGTTGTTCAATTGTTTTCCTTCTACAATGTTTACTACCAAATCGCCAGGTTTGTTTTGTTCCCCAACAATCATTCCTGCATATACTTCCTCACCCGGATCAACGAAGAAACGCCCTCTGTCCTGTAATTTTTCAATGGAATAAGCTGTACAAGGCCCCTGGATTTTAGAAATCAGAACTCCGTTGCTTCTTCCCGGAATTGCACCTTTGAAAGGTTTGTAATCTACAAAACGGTGCGCCATAATCGCTTCTCCTGCAGTAGCAGTTAACATCTGAGAACGAAGACCAATCAGACCTCTTGAAGGAATTTCAAATTCAAGATGCTGCATTTCTCCTTTGGTTTCCATAATGTGAAGGTCACCTTTTCTTTGTGTTGCCAGATCGATTACTCTGGAAGCATATTCTTCCGGAACGTCTACAACCATGGATTCGTAAGGCTCGCATTTTTCACCGTCAATTTCTCTTAAAATTACCTGAGGCTGTCCGATGGTCATTTCATAACCTTCTCTTCTCATTGTTTCAATTAAAACCGAAAGGTGAAGAATACCTCTACCGAAAACAAGATATGTGTTGGCATCATCAGTAGGCTGAACTCGCAACGCAAGGTTTTTTTCTAATTCTTTTTCTAATCTTTCTTTTAGGTGGTTGGATGTTACGTATTTTCCGTCTTTACCAAAGAATGGTGAATTGTTGATGGAAAATGTCATATTCAGCGTAGGCTCATCAATTGCAAGCCTTTCTAACGGTTCAGGATTTTCAAGGTCAACAAAAGTATCCCCAATCTGGAATGCATCAAAACCAACTACGGCACAAATATCTCCTGCCTGAACTTCAGTCACTTTTTTCTTTCCTAATCCTTCGAAAACGTATAGTTCTTTTACTTTTCCTTTTACAATTTTGTCTCCTTCCTGTGCAAGACCAATCCATTGAGATTCTTTTAATGAACCTCTGGTTACTTTTCCGATTGCAATTCTTCCCAAGAAAGAAGAATAATCCAAAGAAGTAATCTGCATCTGAAGGTTTCCTTCTTGAATTTTCGGAGCAGGAACATATTCCAAAACTCCATCCAGAATAGGAAGAATATTATCTGTAGGTTCTAAGCTTGTATTGAACCAGCCTTGTTTGGAAGAGCCATAATAGGTAGGAAAATCCAGCTGTTCTTCAGTAGCATCCAAAGCAAAGAAAAGATCAAACACTTTGTCATGCACTTCATCAGGGCGGCAATTTTCTTTATCTACTTTATTGATGACTACAATTGGCTTTAAACCTAATTGTAAAGCTTTATGCAAAACGAAACGGGTTTGCGGCATTGGCCCTTCAAAAGCATCTACCAAAAGAAGAACACCGTCAGCCATTTTCAGAACTCTTTCTACTTCTCCTCCAAAATCGGCGTGACCGGGAGTATCGATTACATTGATTTTGGTATCTTTATAGGTAACAGAGATGTTTTTGGAAAGAATGGTAATTCCTCTTTCTCTTTCCAGATCGTTGTTATCCATAATAAGTTCGCCGCTTTCCTGATTTTCCCTGAAAATATTGGTAGCGTGAATGATTTTGTCAACCAAAGTGGTCTTACCGTGGTCAACGTGAGCGATAATCGCAATATTTCTAATGTTTTGCATCTTGATTTTTTACGGGTGCAAAAGTAGTGATTTTTTAAAGAAAACTGTTAATGATTATCCATAATTAACAAAAAAACAATATACTTACGAAAAGTATTGTGCCTTTATCAATTTTCAATATCTATTTTCCCATAAACAAAATACGGGGTTTTCTATATTCCGAATAAATGCTCTCCTAAATTAAAACAGAAATTATTTTATATCAGCTTCTGAAAAGCAAAATGTTATCAAATCATAAAACCACAAAATTATTTTATCACTATTTTCTTTTTTATTAATTTGCACAGAATTATAATGCAGCAGGTAATGAAAAAAATCATTTCATTTTATTTTCTTCTGGCTCTTTTCAGCCATTTCTATTCGCAGCAGACCGCAGACCAAGCACTTCAAATTTTAAATGAAAAATTCTCACAGGAAAACATATACATTCTTACTGATAAAGACTTGTATCTTGCAGGTGATAAGGTGTGGTTTAGCGCAATGGTTTTCAGAAATTTTGCAGTTTCGGATATTTCGACTAATTTTTTTATTGAAGTATATGACCGTAATAAAAAGCAGGTTTTAAGAAAGCGTTTTCCTATTTTTAGCGGTGTTGCGCAAGGCAGTTTTCAGCTTCCTGAAAACTTGAGCGAAGATGTATATTTTTTCAGAGCTTATACACCGATGATGAGCAACTTGAGTGAAGATTTTCAGTATCTGAAGCAGATTCCTGTTTACAATCCTTCTTCACCCAAAAAACTGGTGAAAGACAAAACATCTTCATGGTCTGCAACCGTTCATCCCGAAGGGAATACTTTTATACAGGGAATATCCAACAAAATTGCAGTGCGCCTCCATTCCATTGGAACGCCGCCTTCGCAATGGGAAGGTTACGTTATAGAAAAAGATCATCCCGAAAAGAAGATAACTTCTTTCAAAGGTCTTGACGGAAATATTGGTATTTTCACCATTACTCCTGAAAAAGATAAAACTTATGAAGCAATTGTCACAGACAATAATAGTGTTCAAAACAAAGTCGCTCTTCCAAAAGCTGCTGAAACCGGAGTAAGTGTTCAGGTAATCAGCGAAAAGGATAATGTGCGGTACAAAGTCCAGAATACCGGAGAAAGTTTCCCCTATTATATGGTGATTGCCAATATCGGGGAACAGGTCGTGTATAAAGCGAAAATTAACCAGCTAAAAGATGTGTTTCAATCTATTCCTACCAATCAACTGGTAAACAGCATTTTGCAGATCACTGTTTTCGACGATAAAGAAAATGTGCTTGCGAGCAGAATGTGTTTTGTCATGCCGCAAAATCTTCAGATTGCTGTTCCTGAAGTAAAGCCGGAAACATTGAATACTGAGAAAAGAACCTATAACTCCTTTGATGTTAATTCCATTAAGAATGTTTTGGGCTATTCTGTTGCCGTATTCGATCCTGAATATAAAAAATCATTACAAGATGAAAACCTTCTGAGCTCATTATGGCTGACAAGCATAATTAAATCTAAAATTGACCGTCCAGCACAATATTTCAGCAATACAAGAAATACAGATGCGCTGGATGCACTTCTCATCTCCGAACAGTGGAAAGTATTTGACTGGAAAGAGATTATTTCCGGAAAATACCCTGCTCTTATTAATAATCCTTCAAAATACATTTCATATAAGGGAAGAGTAACCGTGAATGCAAAACCAGCAGCTGGACAATCACTCGTCATGCTGGTTGATGGAGATAAATCTGGGAATCAGATCTTTCAGCTGGACACAGACAGTAACGGAGAATTCTTTTTTGACAATATGATTTTTGAGAAACCTATCAAAATCACATACCAGTTGAACGGAGCCAATTCTGCCCTGAAAAGCAGAACCAATATTTTCATCAGTCCGGCTAATACTTTTATCCCGTTAAAAAAAGAACTCCCCGTAATAGAAGGATACCAGCTTGTTGACCGCAACTCCTCTTCCGAAACACCGCAGCCAGCAGAATTGTCTAAAACAATCGAAGCAAAAAAATACAGAAGAGAATACAACGAAAGAATTGCCACCATTGAGGAAGTAAAAATAAAAGCCAAAAAGAAAAACGCAACAGAAGAGCTGAACAAAAAACTCAGCAGTCCGCTTTACAGCAGCATAAATGAGACTGTATTTGATTTTGTAAACGAAAACCAAGCAACAGGAGGCTCAATGAATATTCTTCAATGGCTTCAGGGCCGCGTTGCCGGATTGACGATTTCCTACGAAAACGGAACTCCTACTCCCTATATCCGCCAAGGGAAAGCCAATATTTATCTTGATGAAGTATTACTTGATGCAGGCTCTGTCAGCAATATTTCTGTTTCTGACATCGCAATGGTAAAGGTGATTAAAGACGGAACCGTAGGAATGTCCGGCGGAGGCGGAAACGGCGCTATACTCGTCTACACCAGAAGAGGAGATATGCAGGCTGCTTCACAAAATAAAACTCCGGATTTGTCGATGCTCAACTTTTTTGTGATGGAAGGATACAATGAAGCTGAAGAATATCCTGATTCTGATTATGGCAATTCCGAGCTTTATAAAATCAGCAACGATTATCGCTCTGTGCTTTACTGGAAACCTTTTATCGAAGCAGACGAAACAACGCCTGCAAGAATTGATTTTTACAATACTGATACGGCCAATAAATTTCGCTTTATCATTATAGGATTTGATAATGAGAAGTATATCCCTGTTTATTATGATAAGACTTTGCCATAACAGCATATCATACAAAATACATTTCAATTAAACAAAAAAGCTCCTAAAAGGAGCTTTTATCAAAATATCGATATCCGGGATATCGAAAATGTATTTTTCAAAATATTATTTTGCTAATCTTACATTTACGGCGTTTAAGCCTTTTTTCCCGTTCTCCACTTCGAAAACAACAACATCGTTTTCACGAATTCTGGTTGTTAATCCTGAAGAATGTACGAAGATGTCTACACCTCCGTCTGCTGGAGAAATAAATCCGAAACCTTTTGTTTCGTTAAAAAATTTTACGGTGCCTTGTTGCATGGTATTGATATTAAAAATTGTTGTTCTATTTTACAAGCTGAATATTGATTGCAGAAAAGCCTTTTGGTGATCTTTCTTTTTCAAAAGATACTTTGTTACCTTTCTTCACAAGCTGCGCACAGTTGTTGCTGTGAAAGAATATATTTTCTTTTGTATGGTCTTCGGTAATGAACCCGTATCCCTTTTCACTAAAAAAAGTTACGATACCTGTTTTTAATTTTTCTTCCTCTTCAATAGGAGCTGCTCCCAGCTGAATATCATTGAGGTCTATTTTTTCTTTTTCCTGCTGATCAGGAGGTGTAGAAGTGAGCTGTCCGTATGCATCTACATACATGAACATTTCGTCCACATCTTTCCCTTTGTTGTTGTTGGTCTTACGCTCTTCGCGACGCTGAGCTTTTTCTTTTTGTTTTTGAAGTTTTTTCTTAAAATTTTCTTTTTTTGAGAAAGAATCTGCCATATATATTTATCGTATTGAATTGTTTAAAATTAAAATAACTGAGAGGATTATAAAAAAAGACAGCCGAAAAGCAAAAACTGAAGGAGAAAACAGGATATTTTCAACTGTAACAGAAAAGCAAAGGCAAAAGCCTGTCGATTGATATTTTGCAAATATACAACAATTTATTTGATTTATATTAATTATCTAATATTCAAGCTGTAAGATTGATTTTTTAAGACAAAATACAGATATAAATTTTTAATCTGCTAAAATACAGATATTCTTCATTGCCGGAACCTAACAAGAATCATTACCCTTTATCATTTTCCCGGTTTTTTTAGTATTTATCTTTGCAGACAAAATTGTTTCATGGAACACCGGGAATTTGGAGAAAAAAATTACAACTATTACAGCGCTTATCTCCGGAAAAAATACAACGGAAAAAGAGTTTATAAAGTCATTGTAGATGCCGGTTTTACCTGTCCGAACCGCGACGGTTCCAAAGGATACGGAGGCTGTTCTTACTGCAATGTAGAATCTTTCACTCCTGCTTCACGCAACCTTGACACTTTTAAAGCACAGATTCTTCACGGAATGTCGAATGCATCTAAAAACTACCGGGCAGAAAAATTCATTATTTACTTTCAACCCAACACCAATACTTATGCTTCTGTAGAAGAATTAAAGATCCTGTATGATGAAGCCTTAAGCATTAATACCGAAAATATTGTCGGACTCTCCATCGGAACCCGCCCTGACTGCATTGATAAGGAGAAAATTTTGCTTCTGGAAAGCTATAAACAACAGGGGCTCGAAGTAGATCTTGAAATGGGAATTGAATCAATATACAACGAAACGCTGAAAAAAATAAACAGGGGATGCTCGCATGAAGATCTACTAAATGCCATAAAAATGTTGGAAAATACAACTCTTGATGTCTGTCTCCATATGATTTTCGGATTGCCTGGAGAAAGCCGTGATATGATGCTGGCATACGCAAACGAAATCAACAGGTTTCCAATGGTTAATTTTGTAAAATTCCATCACCTGCATATTGTTGACGGTTCTATTATGGGAGTACAATATAAAAGAAAACCCTTCCCTTTGTTTTCTCTGGAGGAATATGCTGACTTTATTTGTGAATTTATTCCTTTGCTCAGAAAAGACATTGTGATTCAGCGTCTTTTCGGAATGTCTGATCCTGATATGCTGATCGCCCCGAAATGGAATCTCAAAAAATCCCAGATACAAAATTACATTGATGCAGAAATTGACAGAAGGAATGTTATCCAAGGAAGTTTTTTACCATTAGCTTCCATATAACTTGAATCTCGTTTGAATTGCTTTCAAAAATTATTATCTTCGTGATTAGTCACAGCCAGCAGGACGAAAAAGCCCGTATTGAAGCTGTTGTGAATTGCTTTCAAAAATTATTATCTTCGTGATTAGTCACAGCAAACTCATAATCATAGATTACATACAGATCGTTGTGAATTGCTTTCAAAAATTATTATCTTCGTGATTAGTCACAGCAGCAGAGGCAAAAGCCAGCGCAGAAACCTTGTTGTGAATTGCTTTCAAAAATTAT
>DAMDNI010000133.1:0-2528 GCA_032083825.1 Bergeyella sp.
GCTCTATTTTAGACGTAACATTTTGCATCATCATCAATACTTATAATAAAATTAAAATATGAAACACTACAAAATCTACTTGCTGGCATTAGGAACTGTTTTGCTGCAGAGCTGCTCTTCGAACAAAGGGCTTCAAGGACAGCATTTTCAAAAGTACAGCAAAACAATCCAGGCTGAAGAGCTGAAAAAAAATCTTTATGTGATTGCCTCTGACGAGATGGAAGGAAGAGAAACCGGAAGCACGGGACAAAAAAAGGCAGGAGAATACATGATTAATTTTTACAAAAATCTTGGGATAGGACATCCGCCTTCATTGAATTCATATTATCAAACAGTGCCCGCTTCTTTTATGAATAGCAGAAGCCGCGGCGAAAATCTTCCTGATTCCGAAAATATTCTCGCATTTATTGAAGGAAGTGAGAAGCCCAACGAAATTATTGTCATTTCTGCCCACTACGATCATGTAGGAACCAAGAATGGAGTAGTATACAACGGAGCCGACGATGACGGAAGCGGAACTGTAGCTGTCATGCAGATTGCAAAAGCCTTTCAGGAAGCCAAAAAAGCAGGAAAAGGGCCAAAGCGTTCCATTCTTTTTCTTCATGTAACTGGTGAAGAGCATGGTCTTTTTGGTTCAGAATGGTATTCTGAAAATCCTGTTTTCCCATTGGAAAATACAGTTGTTGATCTTAATATTGATATGATTGGTAGAGATGATCCCGAAAACAGGGGAAAACAATATGTGTATGTTATCGGGTCTGAAATGTTAAGCTCAGAATTAAAGACAATTAACGAAACGGCAAATAACCAGACCGTAAAACTAGAACTGAATTACAAATATGATGATCCTAAAGATCCGCAAAGGTTATATTACAGGTCAGATCATTATAATTTTGCCAAACATGGTGTTCCGGTTGCTTTTTATTTTGACGGAATCCATGAAGATTATCATAAACCTACTGATGATCCTGAAAAAATTGATTATCCGCTTCTTCAGAAAAGAGCGCAGCTCATTTTTGCAACTGCATGGGAACTGGCAAACCGTCCTGAAAGAATTATAGTCGATAAAAAATAAATTTTTGCTGAAATAAAAGACAGGCTGTTTCAAAAGAAACAGCCTGTCTTTTATTAATAATGAACAAGATCAATTGTTATTAAGCTTAGTAATTCTTAAATATTTGGTATAATCTTCGGTAGATTTTTTTAATATTCCTGCACCGTTTCCGTAATCAGGAGTTGAGTTTCCGGGTTGTGTAACGACAATTTTGATGCGGTCTCCTGCGTTGAAATGCATTATTGTCCTGGGAAGTATAATAGTCTGCACTTGGTTGGAAACTCCAATATCGTAAGGTGTTGCAGCACCGGCAACTGCAGTCCATGTTGTACCGTTATTGCTGGATTTCATTACTGTGATTGCGACATAAGTGTAATTCAGATTATTCCCATTTCCAGTTCTGAGAGGATTAAAATTGTAATTTGATAGAATCCTGTATTCTCCGTCAGTTTTGATTCTGAAGGTTTCGTTCGTGCTGAGCAATTCAATGTCGGTAGGATTGTCAATAGAAATCTCGCTGGCAGACCATATTATTGGGACTTCATAATTTTCATCGCTATTGATATTGGTAAGCTGAGTATTTGAAAATTCCTGTGCAGCCGTTGATCTCAATACAAATTGATTGGATTGTTTTAAAAGCGTAAGCTCAGAAAGTGCCGTAAATTTTTGCCAAATTGAATTTTGCCAGAAATAAATTGAATTGGCAACAACAGCATTCGAACCTGTGCCGGCTGCAGAAAGGTTGAAAACCATCAATCCATTTGCAGGACTAGAAATTGTAGAAACATCGTTTCTTCCGGTCAGATTAAGCCTTGGCAGTAGAAATCCTTTATTGGTTGCTGAAACATCAAGTATTGCTGATTGATCAGGATTTGTAGTTCCTATCCCGACTTGTCCAAAGGCTATTATACTTTGAAAAAATAGAGAAAGGAATAGAATATTAGAAGACTTCATAATTTTCTTTTTCATCAATGTTTTTAATTCAGTTTTTGTATTCTGAGTAATCGGGAATAAGCCAATCCAGTACCTGATTCAAGATTAAGTACACTTGCAGAGATCGTTCCATGATCAGCATCAGAACCTTTCATAATAACAGCACGGACTAAATTGTTTTCACTGAGGTTTACAACGAAAGGTGCTACCATTACCGATCTGTTCCTGTCTCCTGTACCTACTCCCCAAACTGAACTAGATTTTGCAATATTCGTCCAATTATTTCCGTTATCTGTAGAAACCTGCACCATTAAATCTAAAGCTGCACTGCATGAAGCTTCTGTTGCTTGTGTTGTACATGTTGTGCTTACCCAGGGATTATATCCGACATATCCTGTAATCTCATATCTTCCACTTGATAATATTTTGAAATTATTATTGGAAAGAGAAACTCTATTTCCTACATTTACATACATTGCATCTGTAGAAGCAGGATTGAACGTTACTACTGAAATCTGTTTATTATTAAAATTAGTTTTAT
>DAMDNI010000133.1:2538-3410 GCA_032083825.1 Bergeyella sp.
AATAAAATGTATTGGCAATAATTAAAGAGTCTGTAGAAGAATTGGTGGTGTTGTATACCAATAATCCGATTGAAGGATTGAGAATAGTTACCACATCAGTCCTGTTTTTTAATGCTACATGAGGAAGAAGCAAGCCTTTTTTGCCTGTAGCCGGAAGAGAGCTTACATTCAAATCAAGCAATGCGGAAGGATCAGGATTATTAGTGCCAATTCCTACTCCGACCGTATTCTGTGCATACAACAAAGACACAGAAAATAATAGAAGAGCAGTGTATTTTTTTAGTAAAAAACTTTTATATAAATTATTGCTGAAGATCATAATCCAAAAGTGTAATAGTTAGATTTTTTGAAATGGGAGTTCTTGCCGAAGTGGTGATCGCAGGAAGAGGAGCGGAAGGAAAAACAGCAGGATCTTCCCCGTGAATACTTGAGGTGTCTGATATTGCAAAAGGATTTTGGACCACAAGCCTGAGCATTTGCCCGGCAGTAAGATTTATAGGAGTGGAAATAAGAACAGCTGTTTTCAGTAAATTATTCGTTTTTACGCCCCATGCAGTTCTGTTCCCAATCACATCTGTCCATGTTGTACCATTGTTATTGGAAAGCTGAAGCTTTAAATTAAGAAAGCATCCTCTTTGAGGTGATCCTATTGAAGTACGGTTCGGATTGTAATTTACGTAAGCAGAAATTTCGTATAAACCTGTAATGTTAATCGTAAAGGTATTACCTGATTTTGTGGCAATATTTCCGGTATTAATCACAATATCGCTATCAGAAAATGTAACAGGAATACCTCCGTTGCCCGCACTTGTAGCATTGATATTAGCATACGTAAAGGTCTGATTGGAAGTAGCATTCATGCTGATAACCCT
>DAMDNI010000133.1:3420-8089 GCA_032083825.1 Bergeyella sp.
AACCCTGTTTGCAAGAAAGCTCTGTACAACAGTGGTGATACCAAAATCTGTCCATTCTGTTCCGTTCCAGTAATAAAAGCGGTTTGCATGCACATCGTCAGGAAATGTACCTGCATTTGCCAGATTGTACACTAACAAACCAACTGCCGGTGAAGGAATGGTCTGAGTATCCAAAGCTCCTGTAAGACTTACTCGGGGACCTAAAAACCCTTTTTTTGCACCGTTTGGCAAACTTTCTGTATCAATCTCAAGACGTGCTGATGAATCAACATCTGTCGTTTGTATTCCTACTTGAGCATTTGTAGTATAAAAACAAAAAATAAGCGATATAATCGAAAGATTTTTAATCATATTTGTGCTTTATATTAAAATGTTTTAAATTAAAATGTTGTTTAATAATTCAAAACGATTGCAAAATTAATGAAAAAAGGTTAATTATTGTGACTCAAATCATAAAATAACAATATCAGCTTTCCTAATTTTGCGAAAAATAAAAACAGACCAATTATTTATTTTTTATTCTTATAACTGAGCAAATTAAAAAAACTCAAAAAAATATGATGGAAAAAGCTTTCTGATGGAGTAATTGATTTTTGATAATAAAAACTAATCATAAAAATAAAATTATGAAACTAAAAGCCACTATATATTGCCTGATGTTTGCTGCGATGGGTTACGGACAAACTTATGAGCAGCTGATGAATTATTCCGTATATTACAATAAGGATATTGATACATTCGGCGATTTTATTAAAATAGAACCATCAGTCAATCTTTCGAATTTTGGAATCCAGCAAATTGTTTACGAATTAGACAACCATAATATCGGTATAGAAGAACATCGCAGCAATAATGGTTTAATCGGCGAAATCTATGTTTTTCAGACCAATGGAGATATCATAAATGCCAGTTCGCAATGGGACAGATGTTTCAGATTATTAAACAATGACCAGTCATTAAAGTTTGTAAAAGGTATTTTTGAAGACAGTAATAAGAAAGAAAATAATTTGACTTATGATGAGTTTTTGTTATTGCTCAATTCCAAAACTAATAATCCTAATATAAGCTATGGAGTTAGGTATACAAAAAATAATGCCTACTATTCTTTATTTGTAATCAAAGGTAAATTGGTGTTTACTGTTGATGACAAAAATTTCTAAAGTTTATTTTTTAAGATAGTTCACTATTCAATTCCATTCGGTAAACTTCTACCGCTGATCCTACTTGATCAAATTTTCAAGATAATTTTATAACTTGCGACAATTTGCAAAATTGCTTTATTTTGCAAAAATTATATTTAATACAGCAAAGCATTTTTCATTTAGCCTGCACATACTTGTTTTTGCTAAAAAAATAAATAAAATTATGCTGAAAGAAGAACGATTTGAGATCATTTTGGAGGCACTTGAAAAAGATAAAATTGTTACTTACGACACTTTTTCTTCATTAATATCGGTTTCCGAAGATACGATACGGCGCGATGTAGATTATTTATATAGAAATGGTCTGCTTTCAAAAGTACGTGGAGGTGCTATGCTCCGCGAAAAAGATCCGCTTTCTTTTCAGGATCGGACATTTTTTGCTACAGATGCCAAAAGTATTATCGGATTAAAAGCTCAAAAAATCATCAAGAACGGAATGACCATTTTTATGGATGGTGGAACTACGGTTTGTGCAATTGCCCATCATTTTTCTATTGATATTTCTCTCCGTATCATTACCAATAATCCGGCTTTGATTCCTATTCTTGCAAAATTTAAAAATGTAGAGCTGATTGTTCTTGGCGGAACCTATCATCAGGAGACAGCTACTACAACAGGAGCCGGAACTTGTATTGAAGCAACTCAGTATATTGCAGATATGTTTTTTATGGGAACTTGTGCTCTTGATTCGGAATTGGGAGTTTCAGCAATATTCAAAACAGACGCGGAAGTGAAGCGTATCATGATAAAATGCTCCAAAAAAGTAATTGTATTGGCAGATGAAAACAAATTTCGCAGAACGGAGCCATTTAAGATTTGTTCCATTCAGGATGTTGATGTGATAATAACGAATCTTCCAGGTCATCACAATGAACTGACTTTATTTCATGACAAAAATATTCAAATACTGTAGTATGAGTAGTTGTAGCGTAAAGCATTTAATAATTGCTTCTTTATTGTTTTTCTTTCATTTTTCTTTCGGATCAGAAAATGATTCCCTAGAAATGAAATTGGACGATGCGATTAAGCAAAAAGAGAGTTATATAAAAAAGAAAAGTCAACGGATTTCTTCATTAAAAGAAAAGTTAAATTATACTGATATTAGAAATCAAGTTTTAATAAATGAAAAACTTTATCTGGAGTATAAAAAATATAAGATTGATTCTGCAATTTTTTATGTAAACAAAAATATTAGTATTTCAAATAATTTAAAAGATAGAGATTTAGGTTTGAAATCATTAATACAACTGGCAAACCTTAATTCATCTTCAGGAAAATATCTGGAAGCACAGAAAATACTACAAAATATTAATGTAAAGACCTTACCTAAAAATTTGCTTGCAATCTATTATGAATATTACAGCCAGTTTTATGAGCATTATGCAACAAATAATCCCAATCTATCCTATATTGAGCATATAGAAATTTATCGAGATTCATTATTGACAGTGCTGAATCCCGAATCTATTAAATACCGTATCAACCTTGCTCAGAAAAATATATACCGAAGAAATTTGTCTGATGCAAAAAGAGATTTGTTGAAATTAGTGGCAGATTCAAAAGTTAATGATCCAAACTATGCCATGTATACCTATCTTCTCGGAGATATTTATAAACTTGAAAATAATCTAAAAGAAGAAAAAAGATATTATACTTTGGCGGCAATCAGTGATATTGAGAATGTGATTAAAGATAATGCTGCCATTCAGAATCTTTCAATCATTCATTACGAATCGGGAGATATCGATCATGCCTATCTTTATGCAAAATCTGCAGTTGAAGATGCAGTATTTTGTAATGTAAAGTTCCGTACCCTAAATATATCAGAGATTTATTCTATCATAAATACAGCTTATTTAGAAAAAGAAGAAAAAAGCAAAAAACAATTGCTTACCTATTTGTTAATGATAAGTGTATTGGTCGTCTTCCTTGCTATAACAATATCTTATCTTTATTATCAGATGAAAAAGATTCAGAAAATAAGGAAAGAATTAGCAAGTAATGCTCAAGAACTAAAAATATTAAATGAAAAAATCCAGCAAACCAATCTTTCTTTAAAAGAAAATAATATACAACTCACGGAATCCAATACGATTAAAGAAGAATACATCACGCAGTTTTTTGATATATGTTCTGCTTATATCAGGAAAATGGAAGATTACCGGATACATCTTCTCAAAAAATCCCAGAATAAACACTATGAAGAATTAGATAAAATTCTAAAATCAAACACGTTCATTAATACAGAGTTAGAAGATCTTTATCACACATTTGATATTATTTTTATTAATCTATACCCTGATTTTGTATCTGAATTCAATAAACTTTTGCAGGAAGGGGAAAAAATTGAATTGAAAAATGGTGAGGTTTTAAATACTGAACTAAGAATTTTTGCTTTGATACGTTTGGGAATTACTGACAGTGTAAAAATTGCTGCATTTTTAAGATATTCTTTAAGCACTATTTATAATTACAGGACAAAAGTAAGAAACAAATCTGCTGTAAACCGAGAAGATTTTGAATCAATGGTTTCAAAAATCGGGATGAAAAAGGTAGATTAATTTTAATTTTCTAATTACATATTATTTTCATTATTGTCTCAAAATAAGATATTATTTATTTTCTCTCTCTATTTTAGTTAATTTATTGTATATAATAGTATATAATGATAACCCGGTAAAGCTGTTTTTTATCGGTTTTTTTATTTTTCTGCTACTTTTTTTAGTTTCTGGTTTTATTTTAAATTGCTGATATATAGTATTTTATAATATTTATTTCACTACTTTTTTATTTTACTTATAAATATTGTTGATGGAAGGATATAGATTTATCCTCATCATTATTAGATGAAAATAAATAACCTTTATGAACATTATAAAAATATTTATACAATGAAAAAAATAGTCACGATGTTTACTATTTGCTTGGCATTTAGTAGCATAGGAGCACAAGTATCAAAAGAAAAACAAATGGATGAGTATATCAGTCGTCTGATGAGCAAAATGACCTTGGAAGAGAAGATAGGTCAGCTCAATTTTCCGAGTGAAGGGGACATCACTACAGGAATAGGAACAAATACAAACAGCGCAGAAAAAATCAGAAAAGGTTTAATCGGAGGAATGTTCAACATAAAAGGAGTTGATAAGATTAAGAAAATCCAGCGTATTGCTGTAGAAGAAAGTAGGATGAAAATTCCAATACTCTTCGGAATGGATGTTATACACGGCTACGAAACTGTTTTCCCGATTCCATTAGGTTTGGCAGCTTCTTGGGATATATCGGGAATTGAAAAAACTGCCCAGATTGCCGCGAAAGAAGCCAGTGCTGATGGCATTAGCTGGACTTTCAGCCCAATGGTAGATGTAGCAAGGGATCCAAGATGGGGACGCGTTTCGGAAGGGAATGGAGAAGATCCGTTTTTAGGAGGTAAAATTGCCAAAGCAATGATCAGAGGATATCAGGGAAAA
>DAMDNI010000134.1:0-8076 GCA_032083825.1 Bergeyella sp.
AACCGTGAATCTGCTCGACAAGCGGTGTCATCCAGATTGCATTTATACCCAGATCTGAAAAATAATTATCGTCTACTTTCTGGATAACTCCACGTAAATCACCACCTTCAAAACCGCGAAGCACGGAAGCTTTTTCTGTTCTTCCGAAATTAATATCATTTGTCTTGTCACCATTCTGAAAACGGTCAGTCAAAAGAAAATATAAATTGGCTCCTTCCCATACAAATGGTTTTTTGGAATCGGATATCTGAGTGGTAGTTTTGCACGAAGTTAAAAGTGCCAGAGAAAGCAGAAAAATGCTCTTTTTCATAGGTAAAATATTACAAAATTCAATGTACATCAAAGATAAAGAATTGCCGGAAGAGCAAGAATTCTGTTTCAGATTTAACATTTTATTAACAAAAAATACTATCTTTGTTTTTCAGCTTGTACAGAAAATATGCAGAAAAAACATTCAAAAGCCTTTTCAACAGATTCTTCCAGAGGAATTTTTAATGATAAAAATACCGAAATCTATTCTTTATGAGTGTTGTTGCGAGACAGGGTTTTAAATATTCCATTATAGGATATCTTGGTTTTCTGCTGGGAACTTTCTCAGCTATTTTCATATTTCCTCATGATATGGAATTTTACGGAAAACTGCGCTACGTACTTCCTACTGCAGAAATGTTTGTTCCGATTGTTGTTTTCGGCCTTTCTTTTTCTATCGTTAAATTTTTCCCCGAAGCTTCAAGGAATAAAAAGCATCACAATATGCTTTCTGTTTTTATCGTGGCCGTTTTTCTTAATTTTCTGATTTTTCTCGGAGCCTATTTTCTGGTTTGTGAACTCTTCCCTGAATTTAAGAATCTTGAGCTATGGAAAATGAAGCGCCTTATTTTCCCTTTGATACTTGTTCTGGCTTTAAGTACGGTTTTCAGCAAGTTTGTATCGAATTACAAGAGAATTGCGGTTTCAAGTATTTTTGAAAATCTTTTCCCGAAAATTGCGAATCTGGGTGCTTTCTGCTTGTTTTTTTTCGTTCATATTCCTGAAAAAGGAGCGTATGTTTTTTTTATCGGCATTTTTGTTTTGGGACTTTTAGGATATATTTTTTATGCTAATAAACAAGAAAAAATACAGCTTAACTTTAATATTTCTTATTTCAAAAAGAATAATCTCTGGAAAAGTATCCTGAATTACAGCTTATACGGATTTTTAGGAAATATCGGGCAATACATCGCATTAAGAATTGATAATTACATGATTGGAGAATTCATCGACTTTGAAGCGAATGGAGTGTACAGTACTTTATATGCAATTGTTTCTCTGATCAGTATTCCTTCCATGGGATTATATAATATTTCTGCACCGCTGGTGAATAAAAGCATCATCGAAAATGATTATGAAGAATTAGACCGTTTTCACAAAAAAACCTCCCTCACGTTATTTTTTGTAGGATTAATCCTGCTTTCATGTGTATTGGTTGGATTTCCGTATCTGACTGATTTTATCAAAAACGGTGATCTGCTGAAACAGGCAGAACCTGTAATCTGGATTATTGGCTTTGCCATGCTTTTCGATCTGGCAACCGGTTTTAACGGGCATATCATTTCGCTTTCAAAATATTATCGTTTCAATATTGTGGTAATGACATTCCTTGCTATTACGACAATTGCCCTGAATTACATTTTTCTGAAATATACACATTTGGAAATTCTCGGAATTGCGATCGCATATGCGGTCTCACTGACTTTGTTCAATCTTGCAAAAATCACTTTCAATTATTTGAAATTTAATGTTTCTCCTTTCAGCATTGAGATGATGTATGCTTTAATTATCGGAACAATGGCCATTACGGTTGCGATCATCATTCCAAATTTCGATAACAGCTTTATCAATCTTTTGTACAAACCTTCTGTGGTCATCCTTTTTTTCCTTGTAGGGAATTATTTTCTGAAGATATTCCCTCTTCAAGAATATTTAAGTAAGAATTTTATAAAGAGTATGTTTAAAGTATAAATTGTATTTCAAAAAAAATCACGTTTATAAATTGAATATCTCTTTCATTTTTCTATCATTCATATAATATTTCCAGATATCATTAAGCTGCTCATCATTATAGGAACGTTCTCGGTTTGTTTTCCATAACGGATTTTCTTCTTGAGTATTCCCGTTATTTTTAATCCGGTAAACATTATTTTTAACAATTTTAATCTTTTTTTTATTAAGCACAATCATCATCCAAAACCATATATCATCTGCAAGTGGACATAATTTTTGAAACAAATCTTCATCAAGGACATCTTTATAAAAACAATTCGGAGGAAATAAAACTCCGCCTCCTGTAGTGAAAAATAAAATATCTTCTTCTTTTTCCTGGCCTTTTTTAAGGCATTTTTCCCATTGCTTATAAGGTTTTATTTCACCATTTTGCTCAAGTGTAATCTTGTGAATTCTATGGCAGAATATCGAATCTTTATCTTTCACATAATCTTCATAAAGACTTTTAAGCCAATTTTTCGGATAATAAATATCGTCATCTGCTGTTACATAGATCTTTTCCGGTTCTGTTTCCAAAGCAGGAATCAGTTTTTTATATGATTTCAGATCTCTGCACCATTTTATTTCCAAGCCGAAATCTTTTAGTTTTAAAATTTTTGGAGACAAATCATTCTCGCCATTTGGAAATTGTTCCTTTGCCAGCCATAAAACCACTTTTTCCGGTTTTAAATTTTGATCAAGAAGAGAAATTAATGTTTCAGGAATTGTAGAAATCCTTGCAGGATAACTGGTTAAAGTAATTACTAAATCCTGGATTCTTTTAAAATTTCTATTCTTATTCTTTCGGATAAAACTCCAATACCTCCAGTCTGCACGTTTTGAATAAAAAAAATTTTTCACTGGCTTTCTCCAACTTTCCCTTACGAAAAAACGAAAAACCTTCATTTGCAATTCTCGTTTTCTATTTCTCTCCATGATAATTTTTTATTCAGATTATTTATTAAAAACCTTTTCCCCGTTGATCCAGGTTTCCAGGACTTGCGTTTTGAGGATATCTTTTTCCGGGACAGTCATCAAATCCTGATCAAGAATGACAAAATCTGCGGATTTTCCAATCTCGAGACTTCCTTTTTCATTCTCGTCAAAAGCTGCTTTTGCTGCCCAAATGGTCATTCCTTTGAGAGCCTGCTCTCTTGTCAGAGCATTTTCTTTCTGAAAACCATTTTCAGGAAAACCTTTCGCATCTTTCCTTATAACTGCAGCATAAAAAGTTTTCACCGGATTGATTTCTTCCACCGGAAAATCGGTTCCCAGCGGAAGCCAGCCATTTTCTTTCAGAAGTTTTTCATAAGCATAAGAATTCAGCAAACGTTCTTTTCCCAGCCTTTGTTCTGCCCAATACATATCAGAAGTTGCGTGAGTTGGCTGCACAGAAGGAACTACGGAATATTTCCCAAATAGATCAAAATCATTTTCATTCACGATTTGGGCGTGTTCAATCCTCCATCTTCTGTCATTTTTACCTTTCAAAACTTCACCATAAATATTGAGAATTGTTCTGTTGGCAGAATCTCCGATCGCATGTGTGCACATCTGAAGATTACTTTTAATCAATTCATTAGCAAGAGTCCGAAAATGTTCCTGCTCGCTTAACAGAAATCCTTTCCAGCCTTTTTTATCGGAATAATCATGAATCAGACAGGCTCCGCGCGAACCGAGAGCTCCGTCAGAATATACTTTATAACCGCCAAAAGTGATTCTTCCGTTGGTAAATCTGCCTTTGGAAATCCATTTCTCATAGGTATCAGGATTGTCTTCCATTAAGGCAAAGATTTTGATTTTAAGAATATTATCGTCCTGAACTTTAAATAAAAGATCAAACATTGATTCTGAAATTCCGCAATCATGAAGTGAAGTAAGGCCATATCCCAAACAGCTTTTCTGCATTTCTGCAATATACTTTTTGGCAAGATTTTCATCAATTTCGGGAATATATTTTTCGACAAGACGCATGGCATTATCTACCAGAATCCCGGTAAGTTTGCCGTTTTTCTTTTCTATTTCACCACCTTCTATCTTAGTATCGGTGGTAATTCCTGCAATATCCAGTGCTTTTTGATTGGCAATGGCAGCATGCCCGTCAATTCTTTTGAGATAAACCGGGCGGTTTGGGAACATTTCGTCTAATTTTTCTTTATTTGGAAATTCTTTTACCTCCCAATCGTTCTGATCCCAGCTTCTTCCATAAAGCCATTCCATTGGGGCATTTTTGGAATATTCCTGCATTCTTGTAAGAATTTCTTCCCATGATTTTGTTCCCCACAATTCGCATTTCCAGCCATCCAGGGCAAAACCTGTAAAGTGGCAGTGGGCATCGATAAATCCGGGAAAAACAGTTCTACCTTTGACATCAATTGTCTTAGATGAAACAAATTTTTTAAGAATGTCTTTTTCTTTCCCAATTCCTACAATCTTACCATTATCTATAGCCATTGCTTCTGCTGTATCAAACTTTTGATTAACGGTATAAATTTTTGCATTCCGAATAATAAAATTCACAGGTTTTTGCCCAAAAACCGTAATGGAAAGTAATACGAAAAGAATATTGATCAGTTTTTTCATGAACTTATTTTTTTAAACATCTCATTCCACCGCAATTTTCTGATGTATGAAATTTCTTCTTTTGATAATGATCTTTTTTGATTTTGCTTCAGGAATGTTTTTATCGTTGTAAAAAATTCTGAAAACGATTTGTTTTTCACGGAAGATTTTGCTGAGGAAATAAAGGCCAAAGGCCAATTCAGCCCGATATTATAAAAATATTCACCCAATTTTTCAGCTTTTTGTTTTTTGTATTTGTAAGCGGTGGGACGAAGATGCTTTACCCAAAGATTTTTGACCGTAATGACTTCAAATCCGTGCATTTTTGCCAGCATTACATCAATATTGTCCCAGCCTAAAACCGGACGAAGCCCGTCCATTTCAAGAAAACATTCTCTTCGATAGGATTTTATGGGGCCTCGGACATGATTTCTGGAAGAAAGATTTTCAAACTGCCATTGCTTTTTTTCATCTTTAAAATCAAAAGCAAGGGCATTTTCAAAAATATTTTTCTTGATTTTTACCAATCCCGAAACCATTCCTGCTTTTGGATTTTTTTCATAAATCTTATTGATTTCTTCCAAATAATTTTCCGGGAAAATAATATCTGCATCAAATTTACAAATCACATCGAATTTTTCCAGATCCTGATTTTCCAGACCTTTATTGAAAGTGCGGACTACTTTTGCACCAGGCTGATGTTCGGACTTAGGTAAAGTCTGAAGTTCGACGTTTGAATTTTGAAGCTGAATAAAATTTTCAACGATTTGTTGTGTTTTATCCGTTGAACCATCATTGACAACAACAATTTTAAAATCTTTATACGATTGATCCGCTAAAGACCGCAAGCAAAAAGCAATGTTTTGCTCTTCGTTATGCGTCGGAATGATGATGAGAAACTTCATTTATTTTGCTAATTCGTCGTTCCATTCTTTGATGGTCACTTTTGCAATAAGGCCTTCTGAAACGAAAGGATCTCTGCTCACAAATTCTTCAGCAGCCTGCTTATCCACAAAAATTGCCATTGCTCCTTCTCCCGGAATCGCAAATGCGCCGGTTCCGATTACTCTACCCGACTCTATAAACTCTTCTTCCACAACCTGATGTTTTGGAAATACTTCCATGAATTGTTCCATGGTTTTATCGGTTGCGTGCTCGTAAAATACTACTGCTTTCATAATTATAGAAATTTATATCGCTAAAAATTAATAATTTTTAAGAAAAATCCATCCTGTGTAAATCTTTCCATAAGGTAAACGTAATGAGTACCAATAACTGCTAGTCGGTAGATTCCGTCCTACATCTTTTCCATCCCAGCTTATTATTTTATTCGGCTGAGAAATTTCTTTATATACTTTTCTCCCCAAAGAATCAAAAATTTCCAAATTGGAATTTTCTAAAAATTCAGTACCATAAAAATTAATTTTATCATTAATCCCATCTCCATTTGGTGAAATGAAATTGCTTATTGAGATTAATGAAAATTTTTTAGGATCCGAAATACAGCTTCCGTTTATTTGACGAATATATGCATTATAAACTATACCTTTTATCAAATTATAAAAACGGTTGGATACTTGCCAAGTAACGGCATCTAAAGAATATTCGTAATCCGAAATGATTCCGTTTATTGGTAAAATTTCAACATAGTCATCCCAAACAATCACTTCTTTAATTATCGGCGTATTATTTTTAACCAAAACATTAATAGTATAACTACAACCTATTGTATTGCTAATTTTATATGTATAATTTCCAAATTCATTGGTTGCAGGATCAAATGTCCCAAGATATCCATTTCCCAGATCACTCGGACCGTTCCAAGTTCCGGAAGTATCTGTCGAATTAATTAATGAAAATAAAGAAATTTCTCCTTCACCTTTACAAAATCCGATTTCTACATCTGAACCTGGTTTTGAAAGAATAGTAAATTCTGCACGATAATTCTGGTGAGCATTATTAATAAAATACTGGTCATTACAATTTGTGGTATTGCCAAGATCTCCTTTATAAGCAAAATAAACTTCCAAAACATAATTTCCAGGAGCTCGGTTGGTTAAATCTACCTGATAATCAAAGTTTTTATATTTAACGTACTTTTTGTTATCTGTATCATAACACGATCCAAAATCATCCGTAAATATGCCATTGTCGGAACAGGTATAAATATTTGTCAATTTCAAAGGCAGAAAAACTGGGGAAGCTGGTCTGTTATTTTTTTCATAAACCACATAAAAAAGGTTGATTTCACAAATTTTCGAATTATTATAAGAAATACTTTTTACTTCGCCTCCAGTTAAATTAAGCGTCTTTGTATTTTCATAAAAATAGCCTAGAAAACTCCCATTGAAAAAGCTTCCACCCGGATTTATCGCATCAGACTGGACACCATTATTGGTAATGTTGTAGAATTTTGCGGTACTTGTGTCACATATATTGAAACTAACAGCAGATGCCAAATTACCAAAAGCCTGACTAAACAAATTTTTTGAAAAAATGAACAAAAAAATGATGATAAACTTTCGGAAAAAAACTTTCATGAATTGCTAAATAAATATTTATTCTTAAATTTATTTCAAGTAATTAAAATTTAATTTTCATTTCTAATTATATCAATGTGCTTCCAGCCAGTTGTTTCCTGTTCCGACTTCTACTAAAAGTGGGACCCTGGTTTCGATAGCAGATTCCATTTCAGTTTTAATAAGGCTGGTTGCTGCTTCCACCTCATCAATTGGAGATTCGAAGAGCAATTCGTCATGTACCTGCAAAAGCATTTTGGTTTTCAGGTTCTGATTTTCCAATTCTTTATCAATTTTAATCATTGCCATTTTGATAATATCTGCTGCACTTCCCTGAATTGGAGCGTTCACCGCGTTCCTTTCTGCGTGTCCTCTCACAACAAAATTATTAGAGTTGATATCTTTTAAATGGCGTTTTCTTCCTAAAATTGTTTCCACAAAACCTAATTCTCTGGCTTTCTGTACCTGTTCAGCCATATATTCTTTCAGTTTGGGATATGTTTTATAGTATTCATCAATCATCTGCTTGGCTTCTGTGCGTGAAAGCCCGGTCTGTTCAGCTAAAGCGAAAGCTCCTTGTCCGTAGATGATTCCAAAATTTACGGTTTTTGCCTGGCTCCGCTGTAATTTCGTTACTTCATCCAAAGGGATTTTAAATAATTTCGAAGCTGTAGATGCGTGAATATCTTCGCCATCCTGAAAAGCTTTAATCATATTTTGCTCATCCGAAATTTCAGCAATCAACCTTAGTTCTATTTGAGAATAATCGGCAGAAATTATTTTTTTCCCTTCTCCTGAAACAAAAGCTCCACGAATCTGCTGCCCTCTCAAAGTACGAATCGGAATATTCTGAAGATTCGGATTTACAGAAGCCAGCCTTCCTGTTGCTGCAGTAGTCTGCGAAAAGTTAGTATGCACGCGGTTATCTATTTTCTCAATCTGTGACGGAAGTGCATCCACATAGGTAGATTTT
>DAMDNI010000135.1:0-8068 GCA_032083825.1 Bergeyella sp.
AGGAAGTTCTATAAAAAAAACAGCAAAAAGGCAAAGAATGGCGAGTAAAAAATAACTGACGAAATTGACAATTAAAGGATTCGTCTTTAATGAAAGCTGCTTCTGGAAAACATTTGCCAGCGGATTGCAAAGCACTCTCAAAAAAATTGCCAGCGATACTAAAAAAACTTCTGTCATTAATTCTTCTTCATTAAAAATTTAATCTTACACTTTTACTTTTGTCTTATCAATATTCAGGATTTTATATACCATTTCTTTGAGAAGTTCGCTGTCATCGGTCTGATTGGCTCCCAAACCTTTGCTTTTCAGGTCGATTTCCCGAAGGATAGAAATGATCCGGGTTGCATGTTTTAAAGGATACAATCGTGCTGCTTCGGCAAAATCTTTCAAAAAAAACGGATTTACACCCATTTCGGAAGCAATTTCGTTTTGTGGCTGACCAATCATGGTCTGGTAAATAATAACATTTGAAAAGAAATTATACAGCGAAGAAATGGTCATCACAATCGGGTTGGATTTAGGATTTTTTCCCATGTAGAAAACGATTTTCATTGCTTTTGAAGAATCTTTTTGCCCCAAAGCTTTCTGAAGTTCAAAAACATTGAATTCTTTGCTGATTCCGATATGTCTTTCCACCAGCTTTTCATCAAGAATTTCGTCTCCTTTCAGAACCAGTTTGAGTTTGTTGATTTCATTAGAAATTCTTGAAAGGTCGGTCCCAAGATATTCTGCAAGCAGAAATGAAATATTGGGAGCTGTTTTAATATGATTCTCATTCAGTTCCTGCTGAATAAATTTCGGAACTTCATAATCCCGCATCTTTTCGCTTAGGTAGATGAAGTTTTTCTTTTTCAGAAGGTCGTTCAGTTTTCTTTTTTTTCCGTCAAGTTTTTTGTTTTTATGGGCAAAAACCAGAACGGTAGTTTCCACGGGATTTTCGATATAATTCAGTAATGCATTGGTTTCTTCCTCTCCCAGCTTCAGATCCTGAGCTTCTTTCACAATGATAAGATTCAGGTTTCCGAACATTGGAAATTGCTTGGCCAAAGAAAGAATTTCGGCATAATTGGTATCTTTTCCGTAGACTACTGTTTGTCCGAAGGCTTTTTCGTCTTCTTCCAAAACATCGTTTTCAAAAGATTTTACGGCAACATCAATATAATAAGGTTCTTCTCCGTGAAGAAAATAAAGCGGTAAAAGTGCTTTATTTTTAATATTTTTGAGGATTGAATCTAATTCTTTCATACGCAATGCAACTTCCGAAACTGAATTTTCCCGAAACGTTTGATTTTAAATTCAGGAAAGACAAAGATAAGTTTTTTATTTATGATTCAGTGCGCAGATCCTGGCTTTTGCTGACTCCGGAAGAATGGGTTCGCCAGCATTGGATTCATTATTTTTTAATAAAAAAAGGATATTCTGCTTCTGCATTGGTAACCGAAAAAAAACTCGAACTGAACGGGCTGACCAAAAGAATTGACCTTTTGGTAACCGAAAAAACGCTTCCTAAAATCCTGGTTGAATGCAAAGCCCCGGCAATTAAACTGACAGAAAAAACTTTTGAACAGACGGCCCGTTACAACTCTGTGATCGGTGCCGAAAAAATACTTTTAAGCAACGGAAACCAGCATATTTTTGCGAGGTATAATGACGGCAGCTATATATTTGAACCATTTTTATTCGATCAATTCAATTTATGAAAAAATATATTCTTTTTATCCTATTCTTTTACGCTTTTTCTGCTTCTGCACAAAAAATCAATGAGATTATCTTATTCCAGAATTCGTCAAACTTTATCATCAATATTACCATTGAGGATCTCAATCTAAGCTTGTATTCTAACGGAAGTATTGCCTCCATTTCAAAAGGTTATAATTCAAATAAAAATCCTTTTTCTGAGAATGCTTTTTATAATATTTTTTCGTTTTACGGAGATCGAAATTTCGATTATGAAGACAAGTATAAATACAGACACAAAACAGATGATGACTTCAATAAGGAAAACAGGATAGAATTATACGATAATTTTTATGACTATGAAAACGGAAAAATAAAAAGCATACATGGTATAAAATTCACTTATAATGGCAGTTTTTATAAATATAAAGAAGGAAAATTAAAATCTATAGGAAATATTGATTTCCGGTATTACGATGATTTTTATTCCTATCAAAAAGGGAAAACCGAATCTATAGGTAATATCAAATTCAGATATTTTGATGATTTTTATAAATATAAAAGCGGCAAATTAGAATCCGTGAAAAATAATTCAGACAACATAAAAATAACTATTATTAATGATTAAAAACATAATTTTCGATTTCGGCGGTGTGATCATGGACTGGAATCCGCGGTATTTTTTCAAAGATTATTTCAATGATGACGAAAGAATGGAATATTTTCTTAAAAACATTGCTGTAGATGAATGGAATGCGGAACAAGATCGTGGAAGAGCTTTAGCAGAAGGTACAGAAATACAAATTCAGAAATTTCCGGAATGGGAAAAAGAAATCCGTGCATATTATGACAACTGGACGACAATGCTGAAAAGTGATATCCCGCATAATGTTGATGTTCTTCGCAAGCTTGAAAAATCGAAATATGAGTTGTTCGGATTGACCAACTGGTCTGCTGAAACTTTCCCTTACGCATTGGAAAACTATGATTTTTTCAAAATATTTAAAGATAAAATTGTGGTTTCCGGAACTGAAAAGCTCATTAAACCAAATCCAGAAATATGGAACGTACTGCTGAAAAGATACGGCATCAAAGCTGACGAATCTGTATTTATTGATGATAATGCAAAAAATATTGAGGTAGCGAAAAGCCTTGGATTCCTCACTGTTCATATTACAGAAAATACAGATCTTGAGAAAGAATTGAAAGAATTAGGATTAGAATTTTAAGAATAAAAAAACAGCGAAAATTTCGCTGTTTTTTTTGTAATTGAATGGTTGCTTTTTATTGTTTAATAATTTTATGTGCACTGGATTTTCCATTGGAAAGCAGCACAACCATTATATAATTGCCTTTAGGAAATGCAGCAATATTGATTTTGCTATTACTTACTTCTAATATTTTTTTACCGTCTGCCGTATAAAGCGTTGCCTTTTTTACAGAGGATGAAGATTTTATATTTACAAAATCTTTAGCAGGATTAGGATAAACAGAAATATCAGTTAATGAAGATTCATCTGTTGCCAAAGTAATTCTGTTTGAAAACACTGGCCCTACCCATTCACTTTCCGAAGTGTTCTGGCATTTTGATTTTACGTAAATTTCATAAAACCAGTTAGCAGAAAGATCATTCCGTGTAGCTTTAGGCTCTCCGCTTACTTCCTGATAAGATTCGTAAGCAGTGGAATAAATTCCTTTTCTTCCCCATAAAGCCTGCCAGTCAGAAGAATTACCATTTTCTGTCCAACCCAAGCTGATAGTTGTTCCTGCCTGATTAAGAATAGCTAAATTAGTGGGAGCTTTACAAATAATCTGCCCGCTTTCCTTATTCTGAATATACATTGAAATTGGGAAATATCCCTGACCTCCTGCAAAAACGGCATCAGGAACATCAATCTTGATAGAATGCTGCCCTGCAGAAAGATTTCCTAAAGAAATTTCACGGTTTGGGATTACATCGCCAGGACACCAGTTATTCCATGACATCCAGTTTCTTAAGATTTGTGCGGAAGTTCCGTAAATACCATTACTTTGAGTATTATACTGTCTGTAAGGTTCGCAGGATTTTCCTCCCGGTTTATATTGATGAACAAGCTGATCATCTAAATATACAAAATGCTGTCTTCTGTTATATTCTTCCCCTCCGGAATTTGCTCCGTGATTAGAAGTTATTAAATATAAAATCGCATTCTCTACAGGAGCATCTAAGGTGAAATTGACGATTTTCGTCGTTTCTTCAGGAATATCTGTCGCATTATAGTTATTTAGATTCTCCCGATATGAAAGAGGAAGGAAAAAGCCTGATGAAGATGACGCATTTCCATCAGAAACCAGCTCAAGTGTACCTCGAAATACGTCTGTTCTGTCAGCACAGCCTGCAACCTGCGTATTTGCTGCTGCAGAATAACCGTCTGCACGAAATTCAATCCAGACATCATAATCTGCCAGCAGTGCTGCATCATGAATTATATCCGAGATATTATCAACTCTATAACTGTAAGGTACTTCTGTCGGAGAAACATTTTTATTCATGAACGGAGTAATAAAACGTCCCACTTCAATGCGTTTTACATCTGTCTGCTCCCAAGTGTATGAAGTACTCCCTTTTGGAACCAAAGCCAGATTTACACCTGCTATTCGGTCATAATTGTCGCAGGCAGCAAAAAGTTTAATATTCATCGTAACATTACTTCCTAAAGCAGCAATTTCTGTTTCAGTAAGTTTACGAGAGATAATGTCGCGTTCATAAGCATGTAAACGTATGGCACCAGCAGGAATTTGAGAATAGGCTTCTGCCGGAAGTGTTTCCCCGGCTCCCAAATAATGATACATACTGTAAAAAGGCACATCATTAAAAACAGTTACATTTTGCGCAGAAAAAAAAGAGCTTCCCAATGCAAAAAGTGATAAAAGTAAATTTTGCTTCATATTAGATTTTATTTTCAACAAATTTATTGAAATTATTGAATAGTCAGTAAAAATTTGAATAATATAAATTTTTTACTATCAAATTTTATGAAATTTTTAAAGTTTAATAATATTTATTAAAACATTTTATTTGATAGCTAATTAATAATTCAAAGTATTAAGAGTATTTATAACGGTTAGAACTGTAATTTAAGGAATTAATAGTATAAAAAAAGAGTGCAGCTAAATCACTGCACTCTTCACATAATAATATAAATAACTAACTTTTATTGAACATGTTTAGGAGTAAAACCATCTTCACTCAATTCTTTATGGTCGTAATCGGCTTTGATTTCAGCTTCGTAATCTATTTTTTCATGTTTACCCATTCTTCTTAATACAGAATCGAATAAGGAATATACCACTGGTACGATAATCAAAGTAAGGAATAAAGATGATGTTAAACCACCAATAATTACCCAAGCCAAACCTTTATTCATTTCTGCTCCTGCTCCGCTTGCCAACGCAATTGGCAACATACCAAAGATCATCGCAATCGTAGTCATCAAAATTGGACGAAGACGTGCGTGATTTGCCTGAACCAATGCATCGTGCGTAGTTGCTCCGGCTGCTTTCCTCATATTGGTAAAGTCAACAATCAAGATTGCATTTTTTGCAACCAGACCAATCAACATGATCATTCCTAACATTGTAAAAATATTAAGGGAATTTCCTGTAAGAGCAAGAATTACCATTACCCCGATCAATGCAAGCGGTATTGAGAATAATACCACAAACGGATATACAAAGCTGTCATATAGCGATACCATTACCAAATACACTAAGATAATAGCTGCCAGCAAAGCAATTCCTAAAGTACCGAAACCTTCTGTCTGGTTTTCCATATCGCCACTCCAGATATATTGTACTCCTGCTGGTTTTGTTTTTTCGTTTTCCATAAACATCGCAGCCCATTCATTCGCAACATCTCCAACAGGACGTCCTACCACTTTCGATTTTACTTTCACGGATGGAGATTTATCTCTACGTTCAAGCAAACTCGGCCCGGAACTCATTTCAACATTTGCAAACTGGCTCAGACGAACAGCTTCTCCTCTTGTATTAGTAAAAATTAAATTTTTAACATCGTCAATCGATTTTCTTCCCGCTTCATCAAAACGGATGTTGATATCGTATTCATATTCTCCGGCTTTGAATTTACCATCTGTATTTCCGTTGAAAGCGGTCTGCATCGTTTGTCCTACAGATGAAAGGTTCAATCCTAATGAAGCCATTTTATCTCTGTCAATCGTTACCTGAACTTCTGGATTTCCTGTATCGGTGGATAATTCGGCATCAACAGCTCCGGGAACTTTTTTAAGCAGCCCTAAAATTCTTGTTGCCTCTTTATTTGCTGTTTCGTTATCCTGCGCTGTTACAACCAATTCAATTGGTGCATTATCTGCTCCCATTAATCCGATTGGTGCTGTTTTAAATTCTACACCTGTAAATTTTTCTTCAAGTGCTCTTTTAATTTTTGCTGCTTTGATATCAGAACTTTCGGAACGTTCGGATTTATCTGTAAGAATTACCTGGATTTCTGATTGGTATAATGTTGCCTGAGCCCCTCCAAATCCGGAAGACTGCTGGCCAACCGTTGTGATCATATCCACAACGTCTTTATCGTTTCTCAGGAATTTTTCAACCTGTAAAGTAACCTGATTGGTTTTTTCAACAGAAGCGTCTTTTGGTAATTCCATCTGAACAAGGAATTGTCCACGATCCATTTTAGGGAAGAACTCTCCTCCAATAAACCCGAATGCAACCAGCATGAAGGAAGCAATCAAAACCACAAATGTTACGATAACGGTCATGACTCTTCTTAATGTTGTTTTCAGGCACCATTCAAGAATTCCTGTGATCCAGTGTGTGAATTTGTCTAATTGTTTTTCGAACCAAAGAATGAATCTTTCAAAAGGATTTTTACCTGATAAATGAACAAGTTTTCCAAATCTGGATGAGAGCCAAGGAATAATGGTAAAGGAAGCCAGTAATGACAATAAAGTTGCAATAACCACCGTGACACAGAACTGAGCCAAAATATTTGCTACCAAACCTGTACTCATCGCAATTGGCAAGAATACTACTACAATTACTAATGTAATCGCTGAAACGGTAAATCCAATTTCTGCTGCACCATCATATGCTGCACGGATTCTGCTTTTTCCCATTTCCATATGGCGGTAAACGTTCTCTAATACAACGATCGCATCATCCACAAGAATACCTACAACCAGTGAAAGCCCGAGTAAACTCATTAAGTTTAGCGTATATCCCATCAAATTCATCCCGATAAATGTTGCAATAAGCGAAACCGGAATCGAAACCATTACGATAAATGCATTTCTGATATTATGAAGGAATAACAGCATCACTACTGCAACTAAGATAATTGCAAGAAATAAGTCGAAAATAACGTGGTCTGCTGCTTCAAGGGTAAAATCGGTTGTATCATCTACAATTTTTACATTTATTCCCTGATTTTTATAGCTTTCCTGAACTTCTGTAATGGTTTTCTGAACACTTTCAGAGACTGCAACCGCATTTGCATCAGATTGTTTTTTAACCTGCATCAAAATCGTCGGAACCTGATTGTATCTTGCTACTTTTTCTACATCTTTCTGAGTATCAAAAACAGTTCCTACATCGGATAAACGTATTTGTGCCCCGTCTTTTGAAGATATAACGAGATTATTCATTTCCTCTGTAGATTTGTACTTACCGGATAATCTGATAGTAGATTTTGAAGTTCTTGTTTTCAAAGATCCTGTAGGAAAGTCAAGGTTTGAAGAAAGAATTGCCTGCTGTACGTCTCCAATTGAAAGCCCGTACCCCTGCAATTTTTTTTCATCAATATTTACCTGAATTTCTCTTTCCTGTCCACCTACAAGATCAACCTGAGCTACCCCGTTTACACGGGAAAAAACCGGCTCAATCTTTTTATCTAATAAGTCATAAAGCTCTTTACTATTGAGCTTTTCACTTGAAATACTCATAGTAATAATCGGCATATCATCCAAAGAGAATTTGCTGAGTGAAGGTGCATCTACATCATCGGGAAGATCTGCCAGAATTGCATTTACTTTACGCTGTGCATCGTTCAGGGCATAATTTACATCCGCCCCATTATTCAGCTGGATCATGATCACCGAAAGGCTTTCGTATGATGAAGATTCAACTTTTTTTACATTTTCCAAGGAGCCTACCGCATCTTCTATCTTTCGGGTTACCGAAGTTTCCACCTCGCTTGGAGAAGCTCCCGGATATACTGTGGAAATTGTAACCACATTCACTTCAAATTTCGGAATCAATTCGTATCCCATTAAGGAATAACTTAAGAGCCCTCCCAATGTCAGAATTGTAAATAATACAATTACGATGGATGGTCTTTTAATGGATATTTCTGCTAACTTCATCTTTATTC
>DAMDNI010000136.1:0-8041 GCA_032083825.1 Bergeyella sp.
GCATTGATCGTCATTTTATAAATAGGGCAAAATCCGAAACATGGGCCAGCTTCATATTCTATTTTGGAATAATTGGAGCTGGTTTTCTGAGAGTTGCAGGAAATAACAAATGCAAAAGCCAGTGCTGTCAATAAATATTTCATGTTTTATAATTTTCGAAGACTGTTCAATAATCGTTCCTCAATTGAAAATATCTATATTTTCGCCGTCGAAACTTGCGTAAACCATTTTAGGGTAAGAATCCTGATAGAATATATTTCCTTGATAATCAATTGCAATTGCACCCGCAAAGCCATTAATCTGGCTTAATTCATTAAAAGTTTTATTAAACGCTTTTTCAAGGGACATCCCGTCGGAAACGCGGGTTACGATTTTTGCGGCAGTAGCGTTGCTTACAATATCTTCTCCAACTCCTGTGCAGCTTACCGCGCAGAATTTGTTGGCATAGTTTCCTGCAACGGTTGCAGAATCTGAGATTCTTCCAGGAATTTCAAAGCCTTTTCCGCCGGTAGATGTAGCAACTGCAAGTTTGCCGTTTTTGTCCAGAGCAACGCAGCCTACAGTTCCTTTTCCTCCGTTTTTTAGTTTTTCTTCATACTCGCTTCTTCGTTGTGGGATTTCGGTTGAGAAATCTTCGAAGCCATTTTTTTTGGCAAATTTCTTTGCGCCCTTTCCGCCTAAAACACGGTCTTCGGCATTCATCAGCTTTTCTGCTACAAAGATTGGATTTTTGATATTCTTAATATTGATTACTCCACTGAATTTCTGAGTTTCAGCATCCATAATCGCAGCGCTCATTCTGATCACCCCGTCGCTTTGAATCTGAGATCCGATGCCGGCATTGAAAAGCTCATTATCTTCAAGCAAGGAAACGGAGTAAGCAACTGTTTCGAGTGCAGAATGTTCTTTTAAGTAATCGTAGGATTTCAGAACAATTTCTTTTAAGGCATTCTGTTTTAATATCTTGGTTTCAGTGCTTTGGTCGCTTTCTGAAAAAAAACCTCCGTGGATAATGATTTTCATGGCTTTAGATTATTAGATTTCAGAATTCACATTTTATTTTTATTTCGTATTATTTATCCTGTGGAATAGGGCTGTATTGAGAATTTACAATCGTTAATTCTTTAGTTCTCAAATTGAAATGGTCATTTACGGACATTACGTGAACAATCAGGTTGTCAATGGAAATGGGTTCTCCGAGCTCGATATTGGTAAGATTGGTATCTTTAATGAATCTTCCGTCTACCAGAATCACCAAACCTGAGCCAACTGCGGTCATGGTATCTCCGCTGATGAAAAGTCCGGTATCTTCACCCAATCCGATTCCTAAAGTTCTGGGATTATTCACAACAGCTTGAAAAAGCCTTCCTATTCTTCCCCGCTGAACAAAATGAGTATCAATAATCACATTTTCCATGAATCCTAAACCTTGTGTAGTTTTGATTTCGCCCTTTAAAAGTGCTTCGTTGCTTGATCCTTGGTAAATCATATTTTCAGAGGCGGCAGCAGCTCCAGCAGAAGTTCCTGCGTAAATAAAATCCTGCTCCTGATATTTCAGCAGAATTGCATCATGAAAACGGGAACCGCCCAAGATTGAGGTGAGACGAAGCTGGTCTCCGCCTGTAAACATCACGATATCTGCGGCATTTGCTCTTGCGACCACAGCATCAGAATTGGCTTGTTCTCTGGTTTGTACTTCCAATATGTTTACATTTTTTGCGCCTAAATATTCAAATGCTTTCTTGTATTCCGGGCCAACAATCTGCGGGATTTGAGAAGCTGTGGCAACAATTTCTAAAACAGAATCTTCCTTGAGTTTGGATTCATCAATAATCTTTCTTAAAATTCCTCTTTCGAAAAAGTTAAGATTTTTTTCTACATTTTGGTCATAACTTTGTTCAGTGAAACTGCCTTTATTTACGGCACCTCCAATAATCACTATTTTTCCAGCTGCTTTCATATTGTGCAAATTTAGAAAAAAGTTCATAAAGGATTTATACCTACGATATAAATTCAATTTACTGATTTTTAATGAAATTAAGGATGTTTTAAATTTTTGCTTTTATTTGTAATTATTTTTTATTATTTATGTATTCTAGAATGTGTTTTGGTTTCACATTTTCAATATTATTCTGATTTATAAAAACACTCCAATCAACTATGAAAATCGAAAAAATACAAGTTCTTCGCGGGCCAAATATCTGGAGCATTCGCAGAAAGAAGCTCATTCAGATGCGGCTGGATCTTGAAGAGCTGGAAAAACTGCCTACAAATAAAATCCCGGGTTTTCGGGAAAGAATTGAGAAATTGATTCCCAGCCTTATTACGCATCGCTGTTCAGAAGGACATGAAGGTGGTTTTTTTCATCGTGTTGAGCTCGGAACTTGGATGGGACATGTAATAGAACACATTGCTCTGGAAATTCAAACTTTAGCGGGAATGGATACAGGTTTCGGAAGAACAAGGGAAACCAAAACACCGGGAGTTTACAATGTTGTTTTCAATTATATTGAAGAAAATGCCGGAATATATGCTGCCGAAGAAGCGGTGAAAATTGCACAAAGTCTTATTGATAATACTGAATATGATCTGGAACACTGCATTCATCGCCTGAAAGAAATTCGTGAAAGAGAGAGATTAGGGCCTTCTACAGGAAGTATCGTTGAAGAAGCCGTGGCGAGAAATATCCCTTGGATCAGGCTTGGGAAAAATTCTTTGGTTCAGTTGGGATCTGGAGTGAATCAGCAGCGTTTTCAGGCCACTATTACCGGGAAAACAAGTTCAATTGCGGTAGACATTGCCTGTAACAAAGAATTAACCAAGAAAATGCTTGACGATGCAGCGATTCCTGTTCCGAACGGAGGATTGGTTGTTGATGATGAAGATCTGGAATATGTCATTCGTAAAATTGGTTATCCGATTGTTTTAAAACCTTTGGATGGAAATCACGGGCGTGGACAAAGCATTAATGTTAATGATTGGGAAACTGCTAAAATCGGACTGGAGTATGCCCAAAAAGTTTCCAGGAAAGTGATTGTAGAGAAATACGTTACAGGTTTTGATTTCCGTGTTTTGGTGATTAATCATAAAATGATTGCTGCTGCCAGAAGAGTTCCTGCGCATGTAATCGGAGATGGCGAGTTCAATATTCAACGGCTTATTGATAAAGAAAACCTTGATCCGAGAAGAGGTTACGGCCACGAAAATGTACTTACCGAAATTGAAGTCGACAAAGACACCGATGCTCTTCTTGAAAAATTGGGATATACCTTAGAAACAATTCCTCAAAAAGGCGAAATTGTTTATTTAAAATCTACTGCAAATCTTTCCACGGGAGGCACTTCCATTGATGTAACCGATATGGTACATCCTGAAAATATCACCATGATGGAAAGAGTTTCCAAGATTATCGGCTTAGATGTTTGCGGAATTGATATTATGGCAGAAAATCTCACGCAGCCTTTAAAAGAAAGCGGAGGTGTGATTCTGGAAGTCAATGCTGCACCTGGTTTCCGGATGCATCTTGCTCCAAGTGAAGGTTTGCCTCGTAATGTAGCAGCTCCGGTAGTAGATATGCTTTATCCGCAAGGAAAACCTTTTAGAATCCCAATAATCGCCGTTACAGGAACAAATGGAAAAACTACAACGACCAGGCTGATTTCACACATTGTAAAAAATAACGGTTTCAGAGTGGGTTTCACTACTTCAGATGGTATTTATATTCAAAATACCATGCTTTCAAAAGGGGATACAACAGGTCCTATTTCTGCAGAATTTGTACTGAAAGATCCTACCGTAGAATTTGCCGTTCTGGAAACTGCAAGAGGAGGGATTCTGCGATCCGGTTTGGGTTTCAGCTATTGTGATATCGGGGTTTTAACCAATATTAAAGAAGATCATCTCGGCTTGAGTGATATTCATAATCTTAAAGATCTTACTAAAGTAAAAAGAGTCGTGCTCGATTCCGTAAAAAAAGACGGCTGGTGTGTTCTGAATGCTGAAGACGAATACTCTATGAGGCTGATCAATGATCTGGATGCAAAAGTAGCTCTTTTCAGTCTGGATGAAAATAATCCTCATGTTGTCAAATTTGCCAAAGAAGGGAAAATTACCTGCGTTTACGAAGAAGGTTTTGTCACCATCAAAAAAGGAGACTGGAAGATCCGCATCGCGAAAGTCATTAATATTCCGATCACCATGCAGGGAAAAGCAAAATTCATGATTGACAATGTTCTGGCTGCAAGTTTAGCATGTTATCTGTATGGTTTTGCGATTGAAGATATTGCCAATTCTTTGAGGACATTTATCCCGAGTGCACAGCTTACTCCGGGAAGACTGAATGTTTTTAAATTCAAAAAATTCAAGGTAATGATTGATTTTGCACACAATCCTGCAGGCTATGAAGCCATCGAAGATTATCTTAAAAATGTTGAATCTACCAAGAAAATAGGAATCATTTCCGGTGTTGGAGACCGTCGTGATGAGGATATCCGAGAATGCGGAAAAATTGCCGGAAGAATGTTCGATCATATTATCATCAGGAACGAAAAGCATCTTCGCGGAAGGACTGAAGAAGAAATCAACGGCCTTGTTATCGGTGGTATTCAGGAATCAGGAAGAGATGTGAGCTACGAAATCATACCCAAAGAAATTGAAGCGCTGAAACATGCCATGAGCCTTGCCGAAGAAGGAACTTTTATTACGGCTTTGAGTGATGTGATTTCGAATGCAATCGAGCTGGTACAGGAATATCAGACAAAAGAACATCAGGAAAATGATACTATTAACCTATAAATTTGAATCCCCGTTTTTAACGGGATTTTTTTTATAGAATTTTTAAATTTTTCTGAAGAACGTTTTGCACTTCTTCGTTTCGGGTCAGCATCATTTTTTCAAATCCTAACAACGAAATCTTTGCACATACTTCCGCATCATCTCCGGCTCTGTGATGATTAAAGGAAATTTGGTGAAGTTCGGCAAGCGATTTTAATCCGTATTTCGGAAGGCTTTTCCATGATTTTTTAGCAATCTGAATGCTGCAGAGGTATTTAAGCTTGGGTTTGAAAATTCCGTAATAATCAAGGCATCCACGTAGAACAGCGGCATCAAACGAAGCATTATGAGCGATCATCAGGTTTCCGTAAAGCATTTTTTCGGCTTCATACCAGATTTCGTCAAAAGTGGGCGCATCAGCAACTTCTTCCGGATGAATGCCGTGAACCGCAATATTGAATTTATTAAAATAAGGAAAGCTTGGCGGTTTGATCAACCAGGTTTTTGTTTCGACGATTTCTCCGTTTTCTACAAGGCAGATTCCCATTTCACAAGCAGAATTTCTCTCGTGAGTGGCGGTTTCAAAATCTATGGCACAGAAATCAATCATTTATTTAAGGAAATGCTTAAAAATCAACCATTTTGTCTGGAAATAATCTTTCATTTGGTGTTCTTGTCTTCTTTTCCAGGTTTCCGTAGCTTGAGCATAGAAACCAAAATGAGCTCTTGCAACCGCCCATATATGAGAAAATCCGTTTTTGAAACCAAAATATATCCCCGCAATCCCGTCAAGACATAACCTTAAAAAAATAATCCAAATGAGCTTTGGAAAAGGAAGGTTTTTCAGCATCATGGAAAGATTATTCCGGAAATTCAGGTATGTTTTCTGTGGGTTTTGCTTGTTCAAAGTTCCGCCTCCAACATGGAAAACTTTCGATTTATAGGTATAAAAAATTTTTCTTCCTTTGTTTTTAAGTCTCCAACACAAATCAATTTCTTCCTGATGGGCAAAAAAGCGTTCATCAAAACCTTTCTGCTGCCAGAAATCTTCGGAACGAATGAATAACGCACAGCCTGAAGCCCAGAAAATTTCGGTTTCATCATCATATTGTCCGTTATCATTTTCCAAATCGTCAAAAATTCTGCCGCGGCAGTAAGGATATCCGAGGTTGTCGATCATTCCGCCTGCAGCTCCGGCAAATTCAAATTTTTCTTTTTCGAAATAGGATAATATTTTAGGCTGAACTGCAGCAATTTTTTCTTCCCTGTCAAAAAGTTCGAGAATTGGTTTTGTCCAGTTTTCGGTAACTTCCACATCAGAGTTGAGAAGGCAGTACAATTCTGCATTTATTTTTTTTAGACCTTCGTTGTAACCTCCTGCAAAACCGTAGTTTTTTTCGTTGAGCACAATTTTTACCTCGGGAAATCTTTCTTTTAAAAAAATAATAGAATCATCAGTTGAAGCATTATCAATAATATAGATATCAGAATTTTGAGAATAGAGTATCACTCCGGGAAGAAATTTTTCCAGCCATGATTTTCCGTTCCAGTTCAAAATGACAATGGCAAGCCTGTTCAATTTTTCAAAATTTTATTTCTTAGATATTCAGAACTAGTTTTCACTTTCATCATATATTTTCACTGAATCACGATATTTCCATTTCCTGTGAGACCAGAGGTAATTATCGGGATTTTTGTGAATCGTGTTTTCCAGACGTTTATGGAATTTTTTCACAACCTCATATTCTGCAAATTTTTCATGATCAGGATAAATCCGATAATAGTTGACCTGATAATAGCCGCGTTTCACTTTTTTCATTTCGCAGTACACAAAAATAATATCCATTTTCGTGGCGAGTTTGTCGTAGCCGATAAAAGCAGGCGTTTTTTGATTGAGAAATTTTAATCCGTATGTGACTTCAGAAAAGTGAGGAGTTTGGTCAGCGACAAACATGTAAGCAGAATTCCCGTCATTAGGATGCCTGAACATGTGACGAATCACTTCACGTGCTTCCAAGGCGTGATTTCCGTAGCTGTTTCTGATGTTTTTTACTTTTTCTTCCCAAAAGCTGCTGTTCACTTTTCTGTACACAGGATAACAGTTTTTCTGCGGAATGATGGTGGATAATGCATTAAACCATTCCCAGTTAAAAACATGCCCCGCAAGAAGAATGACATTTTTTCCTTCTTTTTTTGCTTCGTGAAAGACATCCTGGTTAATATGCTGAACTCTCACTCTGAGTTCTTTTGAAGAAATCGTGAACGAGCGGATCGTTTCCACAAGGTAATCGGAAAAATTCCTAAAAAACTGTTTGCGGATCTTTTTTATCTCTTCATTTGATTTTTCAGGAAATGAATTCTGAAGATTCTCTTTTACGATTTTTTTCCGATACCCAACAATATGGTAGCTCACCACAAATATAATGTCAGAAAATACATATTGTATCTTCAGCGGAAGTTTGGAAATAAGCAGTACAAGTCGGAAAAGTATATTCATAAAAGTTTTACAAATTTAAAGATAATAAAATAACTGTGGTTTGGTTTTTGATGAAGAAAATTGTTTAATTTTGAAAAATAATCTAATAAATGAATAAAAATATATTTAAAAGTTTAAGTCTTGGTGCTTTATTGCTAAGTTCTTTTGCTTTTTCGCAGAAAGTTGATACCGATAGAAAAGCTGTCATTGAAAAAGAGAAAGCTTTACTGGTAAAAACAGACGGCCTTGCCATTATTGAAGCTAAGAAAAAAGCTGCTGCTGAAGAAAAGGCCAAGCTTCCTAAGCCTTATCATCCCAAAGAAAATGCTGCAGAGAAAATTGCAGATTTGATAAAACAAGCTCAGAAAGAAAATAAAAATATTATCATTCAGGCTGGCGGAAACTGGTGCATCTGGTGTTTACGTTTTAACAATTATGTGCAGAATACACCGGAACTAAAAAGCATTATAGATAAAAATTACCTGTATTATCATCTGAACTGGTCTCCTGAAAATATGAATGAAAAAATATTTGCCCAGTACGGAAACCCGGGAGAAGAATTTGGTTACCCGGTTTTTATAATTTTGGATAAAGACGGAAAGCAGATTCATACACAAGATTCTGCGGTTCTTGAAGAAAATAGCGGCTACAGCCTTCAGAAAGTAAAAGATTTTTTCAACGCGTGGATACCCAAATCTTAATTATATCTTGGCTTCGGATTTCCGGAGCTTTTTTTATAAACCTAAAATGGATAAGTGCGAATAAAATTTCAGGTTTTTAACTCTCAGCATA
>DAMDNI010000137.1:0-8024 GCA_032083825.1 Bergeyella sp.
GTATTTTTTGAAAATCATGATACTGAACGCTGGAACGAAATTTTTAATGCAAATCCTGAATCATACAAAATGGCACTTGCGTTAATTTCAACCGTTCGAGGAATTCCGCAGATTTATTACGGTTCCGAAATCGGAATGCGCGGAGATAAAAACAAAGGCGGAGATGCAGACATCAGGAGAGATTTTCCCGGAGGCTGGAAAACGGATGCACAGAATGCTTTCAATACCTCTTCACAGACAAAAGAACAGAAAGAATTTTATGATTTTACCCAAAAGATTTTAAACTGGAGAATAGGAAAAGAAGTAATTCATTCCGGGAAAACCAAAAATTATATCCCTCAGAATAATGTTTTTGTTTACTTCAGATATAATCAAAAGGAAAGTGTAATGGTTGTCCTGAATAATAATGAAAATCAGACAGATATTGAGCTGTCAAGGTTCGAGGAATCTTTACAAAAATATTCTTCGGGAACGGATGTAATTTCAGGAAAAACATATAACTTGGATTCCTCAAATAAATTGACAATTCCGGCAAAAACGGCTTTGGTTTTAGACTTGAAATAATTAACAAACTATATGAAAAATATGATACAAAAACCGGATTTAAGCTTCTGGAAAATCTGGAACATTAATTTTGGTTTTTTTGGAGTGCAGATTGCGTATGCATTGCAGAGCGCCAATAATAGCCGGATATTCTCCACTTTAGGAGCGGATCCTCATAATCTGAGCTATTTCTGGATTCTTCCGCCTTTAATGGGCATTATCGTTCAGCCAATTGTTGGTGTAATGAGTGATAAAACCTGGACGAGATTCGGAAGAAGAATTCCTTACCTTTTTGTAGGAGCATTAGCTTCCGTTATTGTCATGTGTTTATTGCCGAATGCGGGAAGTTTTAATTTTTCAGTAGCTTCTGCAATGATTTTTGGTCTCATTGCATTGATGTTTTTGGATACTTCCATTAATATGGCAATGCAGCCATTTAAAATGATGGTAGGTGATATGGTAAATGAGAGACAGAAAAAACTGGCGTTTGCAATCCAGAGTTTTGTTTGTAACGCAGGTAATTTTGTTGGCTTTCTCTTTCCGCTTCTATTTACTTACATTGGGATCAGTAATATTGCGCCGCAAGGCACAGTACCTGATTCGGTGATTTATTCATTTTATGTTGGTGCAGCTATTCTTATTTTATGTGTATTATATACCATTTTGAATGTTAAAGAAATGCCTCCTAAAGAGTATGCGCAATTTCATGGAATTGATGAAGAAAAAAAAGAATCCGCAAATGTTTTGAAATTATTGGCAACAGCTCCGAAAGCTTTTTGGACTGTTGGTCTCGTACAGTTTTTCAGTTGGTCGGCTTTTATGTATATGTGGACGTACACCAATGGCGGAATTGCTGAAAACGTATGGAATACTACCGATGTAAAATCAGCAAGCTATCAGGAAGCAGGAAATTGGGTTGGAGTTTTATTTGCAATACAATCTGTTGGATCTCTGCTTTGGGCAGTAGTTCTTCCATTCTTTAAAACAAGCAAATCTGCATACTTTGTGAGTTTGCTTTTAGGAGCTGTAGGTTTTGTGTCGACTTATTTTGTTACAGATCAATATCTTCTTTTTGGATCTTATCTTTTAATTGGCTGTGCTTGGGCAGCAATTCTGGCATTACCATTTACCATTTTAACAAATGCACTTTCCGGAAGCAATATGGGAGCTTATCTAGGACTTTTTAACGGTACAATCTGTTTCCCGCAGATTATTGCTGCATTATTAGGAGGAGTGATTTATAAATATGTGGTTGGAGAAAGTTCTATTGCAATGCTCGTAGTAGCAGGAATTCTTCTTTTGCTCGGTGCTGTGTCGGTTTTTAACATTCAGGAGAAGAAATAAAATTAACTGAAAATTTATAAAATCCGCTTTTTAGCGGATTTTTTTATTTTAAATTTACTGATATTAAGTTTTTTAACATTTTTTTGTTGTAATTAATAGTATTTTTATTGTATTATTACTAATAATGTAATAAATGTTAAAAATGTTTTTGAAGTATCAAAAAAAGTATATACATTTGCAACATCATTTAATAAAATGAAATCTCTACTACACCTTATTATTATTGTGATTGTCATTATTGGATTCCAATGGTGTGAGGTGGTATATCTATAAACAGACATGATATAAATTTATATAAGCCATCCTCATAAGGATGGCTTTTTTTTGCTTAAACAAAACCTATTTTAAAATTGAATATTAATCTTTTGAACTGAACGAAATGTATTACAACGAAAACACGATCCTCTTTTATGATGGGGAATATGTAAAAGCGACAGAGGCAAGTGCCAATGTTTATGGGCAATCGCTGCATTACGGATATGCCGTTTTTGAAGGCATAAAATCCTATAAAACAGCAAACGGAACCAAAATTTTCAAAGCAGAAGAACATTATGACCGACTGAGAAAATCTGCTGAGGCTATGATGATGCCTTTTGATTATTCTACTGCAGAAATGGTGGGCATTACCTATAAACTTTTAGAAATGAATAATCTGAGCAACGCTTATATTCGTCCACTTGTGATTTGCTCACCAAATATGGGCTTATCAAAAGGTTTGAAAAGCCATCTCATTATTGAAGTCTGGAATTGGGACAATGGATATCTGGCCAACAAAATGAGAATTATGACTTCATCTTACGAACGTCCCAATCCGAAAGCTTTTAAAGTGGAAGCGAAAGTAAGCGGGCATTATGTCAACTCGATTTTGGCCTGTCAGGAAGCAAAAGATAAAGGTTTTGATGAAGCTTTGGTTTTGGATGCGCAGGGAAATGTAGCCGAAAGCTCAGGCGCAAATATATTTTTTGAGAAAGACGGGAACCTTTTCACTCCTGCAAAAGGAAGCATTCTTCCCGGAATCACAAGAACCACTGTTTTTGAGCTTTGTGATCAATTAGGAATTCCGTATAAAGAAAAATTCTTTAAACCTCAAGAAATGCAAGGCGCGGATGCTGCATTTTTCTGCGGGACAGCAGCCGAAATTGTTGCTCTTGATTCTCTGGATAATGTCTCTTTTAAGCTGGATTGGGAAGAAAGCCTTTCCGCTAAAATCCAGAAAGCATACAGGCATTTAGTGATGGAAGAAGATTTTTCGTACCTGAAATCAAGCTTACAATATGTGTAATACAGAATTAAACAAATACTCCAAAACCCTTACAAAAGATCCTACTCAGCCTGCAACTCAGGCCATGTATTACGGGATTGGTTTTCAGAAAGAAGATTTCGACAAAGCCCAGGTCGGAATTGCGAGCATGGGTTATGATGGGAATACCTGTAATATGCATCTAAACGGTTTAGCAGAACTGGTAAAACAAGGGGTAAAAAAAGAAAACCTTGTAGGATTAATGTTTCACACCATCGGGATCAGCGACGGAATGACCAACGGAACAGACGGTATGCGGTATTCACTTGTGAGCCGTGATATTATTGCGGATTCTATAGAGGCAGTTTGTGCCGGGCAATATTATGATGGGTTGATTACAGTTCCCGGTTGTGACAAAAATATGCCGGGATCTTTAATCGCAATGGCAAGGCTCAATCGTCCTTCCATTATGGTTTATGGAGGAAGTATTGCACCAGGGCATTATAAAGGTCAGGATCTGAATATCGTTTCAGCTTTTGAAGCTTTGGGAAACAAAATTGCCGGAAAACTTTCAGAAGAAGACTTTCAGGGAATCGTCCAGAATTCCTGTCCAAGCGCAGGAGCCTGTGGCGGAATGTACACGGCAAACACAATGGCTTCAGCTATCGAAGCTTTAGGTATGAGCCTTCCATATTCTTCTTCTTACCCAGCATTAAGCAAAGAAAAGAGAGATGAATGCCTTTTTGCCGGACATTATATGAAAATTCTTCTGGAAAAAGATATTAAACCTTCTGACATCATGACTCCAAGAGCATTTGAAAATGCATTGAGATTAATTATGATTTTGGGAGGAAGTACGAATGCCGTTCTGCATTTCATAGCGATTGCAAAATCAATAGGCTACAATCTTACTTTGGATGATTTCCAGAAAGTAAGTGATGAAACCCCTTTGTTGGCAGATTTAAAACCAAGTGGAAAATATCTGATGGAAGATCTTCACAAAGTTGGAGGAGTTCCCGCAGTGATGAAATATATGTTGGATCTCGGCATCTTACATGGTGATTGCTTGACAGTAACAGGTAAAACCATTGCAGAAAATCTGCAACATGTGACTTCCATTATCGAAAGAGATCAAAATATTATTAAAGATATCAGAGAGCCGATTAAAGAAACCGGGCATATCAGGATTATGTACGGAAATCTTGCGGAAAAAGGCTGTGTCGCAAAGATTACAGGAAAAGAAGGACAGTTTTTCCGCGGGACAGCTGTCGTTTTTGATGGCGAGAAAGAATTCATCAAAGGCATTGAAGACAAAAAAATTAAAGAAGGAAATGTGGTGGTAATTAAAAATGAAGGACCAAAAGGAGCTCCGGGAATGCCCGAAATGCTAAAGCCGACTTCTGCTTTAATGGGTTCCGGTTTAGGTAAAAATGTAGCTTTAATTACTGATGGAAGATTTTCCGGTGGAACACATGGTTTTGTGGTGGGACACATAACTCCCGAAGCTTTTGAAGGTGGATTAATCGGAATGGTAAAAGAAGGCGATATTATTGAAATTGATGCAGAAAAAAATACCATTAATCTTATCATTTCTCAGGAAGAAGAAGTGTTAAGAAAAACATCTTTTGTAAAACCTGAATACAAAGTAAAAAGCGGAGTGCTTTACAAATACGCAAAATCTGTGGCTGATGCTTCGGAAGGTTGTGTAACAGATCTATAATTTGAAAAAGAAAAAATAATGAATACAGTAGAATTAAAAGAAAATACGGAATCTCAGAATCCGCAGGAATTTATCGAAATTTCAGGTTCTGTTGCAGTTTTAGAAGCATTGCTGCATGAAGATGTAAAAACTATTTTTGGTTATCCTGGCGGGGCAATAATGCCAATTTATGATGCCTTGTACGATTATTCTGAAAAACTGAAACACATTCTGGTGCGTCATGAGCAGGGAGCTATTCATGCAGCACAAGGTTTTGCGAGAACTTCAGGAAAAACAGGCGTTGTTTTCGCCACAAGTGGTCCCGGAGCTACAAATCTGGTGACAGGTCTGGCAGATGCGATGATTGACAGCAATCCGATTGTATGCATTACAGGTCAGGTTTTTGCCTCACTTTTAGGAACGGATGCTTTTCAGGAAACAGATGTTATAAATATCACAACTCCTGTCACCAAATGGAATTATCAGGTTACTGATGCTTCAGAAATCCCTGATGCCATTGCAAAAGCTTTTCATATTGCAAGTACAGGACGTCCTGGTCCGGTTTTGATCGACATTACCAAAAATGCACAACTGCAGTTATTTCAATATGGAGGTTATAAAAAATGTTCACATATCCGAAGCTATCGTCCCGAGCCGGAAATCCGTAAAGAGTTTATAGAGAAGGCAGCAGAATTAATTAATAAGGCTAAAAAACCATTTGTATTATTTGGCCAGGGTGTTATTTTAGGAAACGCGGAAGAAGAATTTAAAGCTTTTATTGAAAAGAATAACTTTCCTTCTGCTGCAACAGTAATGGGTTTAAGTGCACTTCCTACGGATCATAAATTACATGTCGGAATGCTCGGCATGCACGGAAATTACGCTCCGAACGTGATGACAAACGAATGCGATGTTCTGATTGCTATTGGTATGCGTTTCGATGATCGTGTAACAGGACGATTGGACAAGTATGCAAAACAGGCAAAAGTTATTCATCTAGATATTGATCCTGCCGAAATTGATAAAAACGTAAAAACAACAGTTCCGGTTTGGGGAGATTGCAAAAAAACGCTTCCGATGCTTACCGAGCTTTTAAATAATGCAGATCATTCCGGTTGGCTTGCACAATTCCGTGAGCTGGAAAAAGATGAAATTAAAGAAGTCATTACAGAAGAACTTAATCCCTCCGGAGAAATTATGACCATGGGTGAAGTGATTAAAGTTTTGAACGAACTGACAAACGGCGATGCCATCATTACAACTGATGTTGGTCAGCATCAAATGGTTTCGTGTCGGTATGCGAAATTTAATAATTCTAAATCCAGTGTAACTTCAGGAGGTCTAGGAACCATGGGATTCGGCCTTCCTGCCGCAATCGGAGCATGGTACGGAGCTCCCGAAAAAACAGTTGTTGCTATAATTGGTGATGGAGGATTTCAGATGACATTACAGGAATTGGGAACAATCATGCAGTTTGGTGCAAAAGTAAAAATCCTGATTTTAAACAATGAATTTTTAGGCATGGTTCGCCAGTGGCAGCAGCTTTTCCATGATAAGCGTTATTCTTTCGTAAATATTACAAGTCCTGATTTTGTGGCTTTGGCAAAAGCATATGATATCGATGGCCAGAAAATTTCTGAAAGAGAAAAATTAAAAGATGCACTAAAAACAATGCTGGAACATGAAGGAGCCTATCTCCTCGAAGTAATGGTAGGAAAGGAAAATAACGTATTCCCGATGGTTGCACAAGGAACTTCAGTTTCAGAAATAAGATTAAAATAATTATAAAAATGGAAAAGAAAGAATATACCATAACCCTTTTTACTGAAAACTCTATCGGGCTTATCGGCCGTGTTTCCGGGATTTTTTCGAGAAGGAAAATCAATATAGAAAGCCTGAATACATCACCTTCAGAAGTAGAAGGAATCCACAGGTTTACAATCGTCATCCAGGAAACGGAGGAAGTGGTAAAAAAACTTTGCCGCCAGCTCGAAAAACAGATTGATGTTTTGAAAGCGTATTTCAATACTGATGACGAAATTGTGTGGCAGGAACAGGCTCTTTATAAAGTTCCGGCAAATGTTGTCACCGAAAAAGTATATGTAGAAAGGCTTTTGCGCCAGTACGGAGCTTCCACGGTTGTAATCCGCCAGGATTATATAGTTTTTGAAACTGCAGGACATCGCGAAGAAATTGATCGTCTTACAGAAGAGCTTACCAAATATGGCTTAATAGAATTCGTTCGCGGAGCAAGAATCGCAATTATTAAAAATAGCGCTGGAATTCATGAAAAGGTGCTTCAGTTTGAAAACAAGGAACCATCCCAGCATATTGTAGAAAACGAATATCTCGACAAAAGAGACGATGTTTTCACCATGTAAAATTTAACAAATAACAAATCAAACCTTTAAGAATTTAATCAGTAAAAAATGGCAAATTATTTCAATACACTATCTTTAAGAGAGCAGCTGAAGCAGCTTGGGCAGGCAGAATTTATGGACAGTTCAGAATTTTCTGACGGCGTTGCAGCCTTAAAAGGAAAAAAAATTGTCATCGTCGGCTGCGGAGCTCAAGGTCTTAATCAAGGACTAAATTTAAGAGACAGCGGGCTTGATGTTTCCTACACTTTACGCAAGGAAGCCATTGATCAGAAAAGAGATTCATGGAAAAACGCAACAGAAAACAATTTCTATGTCGGAACTTACGAAGAGCTGGTTCCCAATGCAGATTTAGTAATTAATTTAACTCCTGACAAGCAGCATACCTCTGTAATCAATGCTGTACAACCTTTAATGAAAGAAGGGGCAACATTGTCTTATTCACACGGTTTTAATATTGTAGAGGAAGGGATGCAGATTCGTAAAGATTTAACGGTAATTATGGTAGCTCCGAAATGTCCGGGCTCCGAAGTCCGCGCAGAATATCTCAGAGGATTTGGTGTTCCGACACTGATTGCTGTTCATCCTGAAAATGATCCCCAGGGAAAAGGCTGGGCAGAAGCAAAAGCATATTGTGCAGCAACAGGCGGACACAAGGCAGGAGTTTTAAAATCTTCATTTGTAGCAGAAGTAAAATCTGATTTGATGGGTGAACAAACCATTTTGTGCGGATTATTGCAGACAGGGTCTATTCTTTCTTTCGATAAAATGGTGGAAAAGGGTATTGATCCGGGATATGCTTCAAAATTGGTTCAGTATG
>DAMDNI010000138.1:0-3020 GCA_032083825.1 Bergeyella sp.
GACAATCAGATTGGTCACATAGATACTTACAATGAGCAAAACATATAATACACCTAATGCGATTGCAAGATCAAGAAGAAGATCATCTTCTTCAACCGTAGATGTACGGATTTCAAGCTGATAAGCATTCGAATCGTGATCCAGAAAATGAGTTTTTAAAACGCGGTAAGGTTCCATTTCGTTGTCATACGGCATGAATATCATTTCGTTTTTGAGCTCATCTTTTTGGGTAAATCTGTTTTTCGTGATTGGAGTAATCCTGAATTGGTTGACACCGAATTCCCTGGTTTTTAATAGTTCTTTATTGGCATAAGCTTCGCGGATGATTTCTATTTTTTGGTTCTTAAGCCCGTCATCAACATTGTCATATACCTCATCCAAAATGAAGGCATAGAAAAGCCCGGCCCAAACAGCTATCAACAGCAATATGGAGAACAAAAGATATTTTAAGGTATAATTTTTTAAAGAAATATTCATTACACAAATTTATAACCGATCCCATATACTGCAATAAGATCCGCTTCCGAATAATGGTTTTTTAGCTTTTTACGAAGATTTTTGACTTGCGAATAGATAAAATCAAGACTTTCCGCCTGGTCAATATGATCTCCCCAAATAGATTCTGCAAGCGTGGTTTTCTGAAAAGTTTTTTCAGGCCGTAACATGAAATAATAGAGCATGTCAAATTCTTTCCTGTTGAGCTGAATCTCCTGATTGTTAATGGTTACCAGTCGTTCTTCTGCATTTATTTTAAGGTTTTTGTATGAGATCCAGCTGTTTCCTTCCTGAAGTTTTCTGCGGGTAACCGATTTGATACGTGCAAAAAGCTCTGCAAGATGAAAAGGTTTTGCAAGATAATCGTCCGCTCCTAGTTCCAGACCAAATACTTTGTCGTCAATGGAGTCTTTTGCGGAAATGATGATAACTGGTGTGTTTTTATTTTGTTTTTTTAATTCTTTCAGAAGATTCATTCCGTTTCCGTCAGGCAGCGTAATGTCCAGGAGAATGCATTCGTATTCATAATCGGATATTTTATATAATCCGTCCTGAAAATTATCAGCAAATTCTACAGTTAACTTTTCTTTTTCAAGAAACTGCTGTAAAGTCTCTCTAAGATCAATTTCATCTTCAACGATAAGGATTTTCATGCTCAATAATACTATTTAATTCTGGAATAATTTAGGAAACAAAAAAGAAATGCAGATTAGATAAGCCATATTAACTTTAATATATGTTTTAGCTTCATTTTACTTACAAAATTTTTTTGCCCTTAATAGGTTTTAGATTCTTTGATTTTCATTCATTTTTATTGAAAACATCAAACCGGCCTCTAAAAATGTGAAATTGATCTATATTCCGATCTATAAGAGAATTTTGCAGAACCCCAGCAGAATCTCTCAGGGTACATTTAAAGTATATAGCATGTGAAATCAAAGGTTTTATTTTTCAGGATATATATCATGATTTTGGTTTTAAGTATTTGATAATCAATGTGAATTATTTGTTAAATACAGTGTATATCAAATGTATATATCAGCAATCTTCTTTTTTATTTCAAGAGATTTTAAATTTACGATAAAGTTATTTATCAATTTGAGATAATAGAAAATTATATGAAAAAGTCAGTTTTACTTTTCCTCATTTTCCTCGTTTCACAGATACTATTTTCACAATCTTCACAGGTGAAAGTCGCTTCCGAAAATGACGGACAAAAACTCTTGGTAGACGGAAAACCATTTATGATCAACGGTATGAATTGGGATTATTTTCCGATTGGTACCAATTACAACTATTCCATCTGGAATCAGAAAGATGACATCATTAAAGCTGCATTGGACAGCGATATGTCTCTGTTGAAAAACATGGGAGTCAACACCATAAGAGTTACCACCCTGATCCCTAAAAAATGGATCACTTACATTTATCAAAATTATGGTATTTATACCATGCTGAATCATTCTTTCGGAAGATATGGCCTTACATTGAACGGAACTTGGACTCCTAACACTGATTATGCCAATGTTGCAACCCGCGAACTTTTGCTAAAAGAAGTGAAAAATATGGTTCAGCAATATAAAGATACACCCGGACTTCTTTTATACCTATTGGGTAATGAAAATAATTACGGATTGTATTGGGACGGTGCAGAAACTGAAAATATTCCTATAGAAGACCGCAAATCTACACACAGAGCGCAAGCGATGTACAAGCTCTTCAATGATGCAGCCTTGGAAATGAAATCTTTAGATCAGGATCACCCGGTTGCTTTGTGCAACGGAGATTTACTATTCTTGGATATTATTGCTAAAGAATGCAAAGATGTAGATATTTTTGGAAGCAATGTATATAGAGGAGTTTCATTCGGAGACCTTTTCCAGCGTGTAAAAAACGAATACGGGAAACCTGTTCTGTTCACAGAGTTCGGAGCAGATGCTTTCAATGAGCTTACTTTACAGGAGGATCAGGAAGCGCAAGCCTATTACCTATTAGGAAACTGGCAGGAAATCTATGAAAACGCAGCAGGAATGAACAAAACAGGAAATGCCATCGGCGGTTTTACATTTCAGTTCAATGATGGCTGGTGGAAATACAAACAAAACGAAAATCTGGATGTCCACGATACCAACGCTTCCTGGAGCAATGCGGCTTACATCAAAGATTATGAAAAAGGATCTAATAACATGAACGAAGAATGGTTCGGTATTTGTGCCAAGGGGAATCCTGACATCAACGGAATTTATCAAAATTATCCACGTTCTGCCTATTACGCTTTGAAACAGGCTCATCAGTTCAATCCTTACGAGAATACCGCTCAGTTCAAAAGTGACAATACTGTTAAAAACTATTTTGAAACTATCAATATTGGCGATGCCAAACTGAGAGCAAGAGGAGACAAAGCCGCCTTGAAATCTGAAAGCAGCGACAAGATCCGCCTAAGCAATCTGCGTGCAGAGTTTACCACTTTCAGCACAGGAGGAAGTCTCGTAACAACACCAAAAGACAAAACAGAGGATTACACT
>DAMDNI010000138.1:3030-8014 GCA_032083825.1 Bergeyella sp.
TGGGAGTAGAAGCCAATCCTTCCGCAAATATGAGAGCCAATGTAAACGTGAATATTTTAGGACACGTTGCCGAAAATCCAATCGATCAGATCTTCTACGAAAACAGAGGAAGACCGGTTGAAGTTCTGAATGCAGACGGAACCACAACAACAATGCAGGACCTCAACAGAATACAGGTCTACAGCGCAAGCTACCATTGGAATCATAAATGGTTTGACCTAGACGGATTCTACAGAACAGGACATTACCATTGGGGATACGAAGGCGATATTTTCGGATTGTATCCTGAAGCCAACTATGGACCGAATATGGACATCTATAATGGAGAAGCGCCTTTCGGTTTTGAATTTGCCGGGAAAAAAGATATTAACGGTCTTAAAGTCGCTTTCGGGCCTGAGCTTTGGTGGGGAGCCAACCCTGCATTCTTGGTAAAGTATTCAAGAAAAGTAGGAAAATTTGACCTTACAGGAATCTATCACGAAGATATAGACCAAAGAGGAACCACAGAAAGTTCTTTTGCTATTCCTCAGCCTCAAACGAGAAGAGCAACTATAACAGTGCAAAGAAAATTCGGGAAAATAGGAGTAGATCTAGGAGGAATCTGGGCAGGACAGCCTTTGAACGGAAGAACCTTCCAATTATACAGAGACGGAAATGTATATCAGGACCAGATCAATAACAATGACAATTGGGGTGGAAAAGTAAAATTCACTTACACCGGCGGAAAATTCAACTGGTATGCACAAGGTGCAGCCATGGGATTAGTTGCAAACGGAGGAGCAGATTACACCCAGACTTTCACAGGATGGAGGCTGAAAGACAGCGGAAGCGGAAACCAATACAATTTCCTTACAGGTTTCACTTACAGCATCGGAAATTTGCAGATCGCACCTAATTTCCTTTGGCAAAAACCAATCGAAGGGCCTGTTCCTTCAGACGCACCAATCCCGGGAAGACCAAGAAATATTCTTGAAGACCCGTTTGTAGTAAGAGCCAACCGTGAACAGACTGCCGGAGAGATCTTGTTTACCTACGATCCTACGCCTGCAACATGGATGCACAGTTGGGACAGTGACAAAACGGAAGATGCGCCGTTCGCTTTTAGTGCAGGTTTTGTGTACCGACATCTGCCCACCACTCAGGATGCCGCCATTGGTATCTTACCCGACGGAAGAACCACTTTCGCATTCCCGGGAGCAGCTCCTGCTAAAGACCTATGGGAAGCCAATGCAAGAATCGTTTCAAAAGTAAACAATGATTTCGGCGTGATTGCTAATATCTACGGCGGAACAGCGCAGGCAAACGGAAGCGATGCCAGAACCATAGAAAGATTCGGAATAGACCTAAGAGCTATTTATAAAAAAGTGAAATTCATTTCTGCATTTAAATTAAATGACTGGGGACCTTACGATTATCACAGAGATTATAACCTCACATTCCCAATGCAGATCATCGGAGACCTGTCTTTAGAAATAGGAAAACCTGACTGGTGGATACTTCCGGGAACCAGAATCGGTATCAGAGGAACCTACAGAACACTGGATCAATATTCTCCGAGATATGCGCCAATTTATAGCATCGACGCAGCCGGAAACTGGGTTGCCGATCCTACAGCCATAGGATTCCCTCACGGAAACGAATGGGAAATAAGAACTTATATTCACATTAACATTGGTAAATAATTATTACGATGAAAAACATTTGTAAACCTAAATTTATTAAATCTGCAATACTATTATCAATGTTGCTGGTTGTGGGATGCCAAAGAGACATCAGCGATCTGGAGCAGGCAGAATATTCCAAAAATCCTGATGTTTTCATTGATGCCTTTAGTTCAGGGCTTAATTATTCCTCATTTGGAAGCGCCGATCCTAAAGCATTTGACGTTGACACACAGGTGAAATATTCAGGAACTACTTCTATGAAATTTGCCGTTCCAGACTATGGAAGCCCTGAAGGTTCTTATGCGGGAGGTACTTTCTACACAACAGTTCCGAGAGATCTGTCCGATTATAATGCACTTACCTTTTGGATCAAAGCTACTCAACCAGCCAATATAGATGTTTTGGGCTTTGGTAATGATCTGGGAGAAAACAAATATCAGACTTCCATTTCAGGGTTAGCGGTAAACACCAACTGGAAAAAAGTAATCCTTCCGATTGCAGACCCTTCCAAACTGAAAACCGAAAAAGGAATGTTCTTCTATTCCGAAGGCCCTGAAAACAACAAAGGTTATACTTTCTGGATCGATGAGGTAAAATTTGAAAAGCTGGGAACGATCCAATATCAGTCTGCATCCATTTTGAACGGAGAAGACCAGACAGTAACTTCTTTTGTAGGTGTCAATCATAAGATAGACGGCATTTCCGCCACATTCAGTCTTCCGAATGGAAGCACTCAGGCAGTGAATCTTACATCTTATTATTACAATTTTTCTTCTTCTGATCCCTCTGTAGCAACAGTGGACAATTTGGGAAATGTAAATACAGTTGGCCCCGGTTCTGCCGTGATTACCGCAACATTGGGAAGCAATTTGGCTACCGGAAGTCTCACAATAAATTCCACCGGAAATTATGTACATGCGCCTACGCCAACTTTGGATGCAAGCAAGGTAATTTCTTTGTTCAGTGATGCATATACCAATGTTCCTGTGGATTACTACAACGGGTATTGGGAACCTTATCAGACCACTCAATCTGCTGATTTTGTAGTGAGCAATGACCATGTACTGAATTATACCAATTTCAATTTTGTGGGAATACAAATGAGTTCTCCGACAGTTAACGCAACTTCAATGACGCATCTGCATTTGGATATTTATCTTCCTAAAGCCTTACAATCAGGAGCTTCTTTCAAAATTCAGGTCGGAGATTTCGGAGCGGATGGCGTGTATGGCGGAACTGATGATAAAACCGGCGAAATCACTTATACAGCACCTACTTTACAAGGTCTGAACTGGGTAAGTCTTGATATTCCGCTTTCCTCATTATCAGGGCTGACAACAAGGGCAAACATTGGACAAGTGATTTTTGTAGGAACCAATATCCCGAGTTTCTATGCAGACAATATTTATTTCCATAAATAAGATTATCAAATGTATAAATTACAGATTATGAAGTTTTTAAATAAAAAAAATATTCGAAAAATTATTGGTATAGGAGGCCTTGCTTTGTTGCTGGTTCCATTGTCCGGCTGTGATGAAGATGCTGTACAGACACTTCCTGAAAGAAACTGGGAACTGGTATGGAGCGATGATTTTGATGGTGTTGCAGGAACAGCTCCTGATGCTTCCAAGTGGACCTTTGACATCGGGAACGGAACTGATGGCTGGGGAAATCAGGAACTTCAATACTATACAAACCGTTCTGAAAATGTAAAACTTGACGGAAACGGAAATCTCGTAATCACTGCTCGTAAAGAGAATTATTCCGGATCTGCCTACACTTCTGCAAGGGTAAAAACTCAAGGCCTTTTCGCACATGCATACGGAAAGATTGAAGCCAGGATCAAAACACCTTATGGTGCCGGGATCTGGCCTGCTTTCTGGATGTTGGGAGACAACAACAATACCGTTCCATGGCCGGCTTGCGGAGAAATTGACATTATGGAGCTGAAAGGGCATATTCCTAACGTAGTATATGGTACGCTTCATGGCCCGGGTTATTCTGCGGGCAATGCCATTACCAAACCTTACGGGCTTCAGAATGCAAGATTTGATCAGGACTATCATGTTTTTGGAATAGAATGGAAAGAAAACCAAATCGATTTTTTTGTTGACGGATACCTTTATCAACGTATCAATTCTTCCGATGCTTCAGGAGACTGGGCCTTTAATCATTCATTCTTCCTGATCATGAATATCGCAGTTGGAGGCAATTTCGTAGGATATCCTACTGATTCAACTTCTTTTCCTCAGAATATGTACATCGATTATGTACGGGTATATAAGTCTAAATAATTATTAAAAAAATTAAAGAACAGGTGAATTAATTCTTACAATACTAATTATATTAAATTTTTTCAAAATGAAAAATCTATCCCTTTTTATGATGCTTTTTGCATTTGTCTTCGGTTTTTCTCAACCCTCTACAAATGCGCCAACGCCAACGCATGCTTCATCTGATGTAATTTCAGTTTATAGTGATGCGTATACCAATGTTGCCACCAATTACAATCCGAATTGGGGCCAATCAGGAACAGTAAACCCAACATTTGAAGCGGTTACAGGTTCAGGTAATAATATTTTGGCTTATGCTAATTTTAATTATCAGGGAACTGAACTTTCTACACAGGATGTTTCTTTAATGGAATATCTTCATGTGGATGTTTGGGTTCCTGCAGGAACTGCAAGACTGCTTAAAATTTCACCAATCAATAACGGAAGCGGAGCAGGAGAATTTTTGGTAACTGTTCCTATTACACCGGGAAGCTGGAACAGTGTAGACCTACCTAAATCCAGCTTTACAGGAATGACATGGAACAGTGTTTTCCAGCTGAAATTTGACGGACAGTTTAATGCAGACGGAAGTGCTAATACAAGCGGCTGGGATGTATATTTAGACAATATCTATTTTTGGAAACCACTTTCAACACAAGATGCTACTTTGAGTGATTTGAAAGTAAATGGAACTACCATTTCAGGATTTTCATCAGGAACATTGTCTTATACATATGATTTACAGCCGGGAACAACTTTAATTCCTACTGTTACAGCAACAGCAACACAATCATCTTCTAATGTTGCAGTTACACAAGCATCTGCAATTCCGGGACAGGCAACTGTATTGGTTACAGCTCAGGACGGAACTACTACCAAAACCTACACTGTACAATTTGTAGAGATTGCTTCTCCGTTAGCTGCTGCACCAACGCCTCCAGGAAGAGCACCTGCTGATGTAATTTCTATATTCAGTGATGCATATACCAATATTTCTTCTTCAAAAAATCCTTTTGGCGATGCAACGGTTACAGATCTTACTATTGC
>DAMDNI010000139.1:0-3703 GCA_032083825.1 Bergeyella sp.
GTATTTCCTTTTCCTATCGAAGCTCCTAGCTTTGGCAACAGAAGTTTAGTAACAAATCCTTGGGATTTAACATCATCTCCATCAGGATGGCAAAATGACGGTACTACAGAATATAATATTACAAGAGGTAATAACGTGCATGTATATTTAGATGAATCAAGTACAAATACGATAGGAGCTTCTGCAGACGGAGGATCATCTCACTTATTTGATTTTGCATTGAATCTGCCTCAAGATCTTACCAATCTGGCAAATTATAAAAATGCATCGATGACCAATTTGTTTTATGTCAACAATAAGGTTCACGACATTCTTTACAAGTTTGGTTTTACAGAAACAGCAAAAAACTTCCAGGCAAGCAATTTCGGAAAAGGAGGTAACCAGAATGACTATGTTTTAGCAGAAGCAAGAGATGGTGCTGGTGTTGCTGATTTGTCTCTAAATGTATATAACAATGCTAATTTCAATACTCCTTCAGACGGAGGCAAACCTCGTATGCAAATGTATATTTGGTTAGGCCCAGGGCCATATTTTAGTTATAATGCGCCATCTTCTGTAGCAGGAACAAGCATTCCTCAAATTGGTTTAGGCTATTTTGGTCCGCCACTTTGGACTCAGCCTAAAACTGGTGATGTTGCTATTTCTCCTGTATTAGATGCATGTACTGCTTTACCAGCTGGCTCTTTAACCGGTAAAATAGGACTTGCTCAAAGAGGTACCTGTAATTTTATTGTTAAAGTCAAGAATCTTGAAGATGCAGGTGCAATTGCTGCTATAATTTATAATTCTCCTGATGCTGCAACCAACCCTGGTGAAGCAGTAAGTAATATGTCCGGAGATGGTACAACAACTATTACAATACCATCCGTATTTGTTCCTCAATCAAGAGGAGAAGGCATCACTTCTTTGATTAACGGAGGTCAAACTGTAAATGTTACACTTCAATTGCCAGTCTATGACGGAAGTTTAGATAACGGAATCATTGCTCACGAATATGGTCATGGATTGTCAATGAGGACTACAGGTACATCCGTAGGATGTCTGAATAGTACTTTAGATAAAGAGCAGATGGGTGAAGGATGGTCAGATTTCCTTGCTTTAATGTTTACTTTAAGATCTACAGACACTGCTGCGATTCCAAGAGGTATTGCGACATATGTTTCTGGAGAAGATACTAACGGAGGCGGAATTCGTCCTGCAAAATACTCTCCTGATACTTCTATTAATTCTTATACTTATGGTGATACAAACGGAATGGAGTATACAAACACAAGCGGCTCATTAGTACCGGATGTTCACTCAATCGGATTTGTATGGAATACAATTTTATGGGATCTTCACTGGAAATATGTAGAAAAATATGGTTACAACAGTGATATTACTGCTGATGCAACTTCTGGTTCAGCAAGAATTTTCCAAACAGTTTTAGATGGTCTTAAACTTCAGGGATGCTACCCAACTTTTACTATGGGTAGAGATGGTATTATTGCTGCAGATAAAGCTCTTACAGGTGTAAATGGAGGAGATGGAGAAAATAAATGTTTAATTTGGAATGTATTTGCAAAAAGAGGAGTAGGAGTAAACGCTTCTGCCGGATCTAAAACTAATATCAATGACCAAGTGGAAGATTTCTCTGTTCCAGCAGAATGTACGTTGGCTACAAGCGATGTAAGTGCAGAAAAAGCAATCAGCATTTATCCTAACCCTGCGAAAAACGAATTTTTCTTAAATATTAAAGGAAATGTTTTAGGAAAAGTAAAAGTTGAAATTTTTGATGCTTCCGGAAAATTAGTTTCCAGCCAGAAAATTGATGCTTCTGCAAAAGAATCCATCAATACTCAGAGCCTTCCAAACGGAGTTTATGTAGTTAAAGCTTCTGGATTAGGATTTGAACATTCTTCTAAGCTTTTGATTAACAAATAAGACACAATCTTATTTACTATAAAAAACCGTCCTGAAAATTCAGGACGGTTTTTATTTTTTTTAATTCAATAATTAGTTACCCTAAAATGGTCACTCCGTTTTCTGCCAGTTGATAAATTGTGTCTCTGCCGTTTTCCGGTTTTACATTTACTGCTTTTGTCCCGTTAAAATGCAGACAAGTAATATATCCGTTTTGAGCTGCATCAAGACAAGTAAACTTCACACAATAGTCCAATGCAAGACCAACAATTTCCACCAGCTGAATATCATGATATTTTAAATAATCATTAAGATCTGTTTTCATAAAATGATTATTATCCTGAAAGCCGCTATAGCTGTCAATCTCTGGATTTTTCCCTTTTTGCACAATATGCGTTACTTTTGAACGGTCAAGATCTTTATGGAATTCTGCTCCAAAGCTTCCCTGAACACAATGGTTCGGCCACATAAATTGCGGAGCGCCATTCAAAGTAATGGTTTCGCCCACATTTCTACCGTTGTTGGATGCAAAACTTTTATGGTTTGAAGGATGCCAATCCTGTGTCAAAATTATTTCATCATATTCATTTTCCTGAACCAATCCGTTGATATAAGGAATTATAGAATTTGCTCCCGGAACTTCCAAAGCACCACCTTCACAGAAATCATTCTGTACATCTACAATTATAAGGGCTTTTTTCATATTTCGATTTAAGTCTAAAATTTTATTGTTAAATTTACAAAGCTAAAAGGACAAATAACCCGCCATTTAAAACTTTAAGACAAATTGGCAATTCTTTTTTAACACACATTTATTTATGGGATTTTTGGATAAACTATTTGGAGGAAATATTGAACAGCGGCCCGATTTCTGGAAATCAATTGAAACGGAAAACGATCTTGATCAAGCGATTAAAGATTCTTTTGATAAAAAAATTGTTATTTTTAAACATTCCACACGATGTTTTATCAGTAAATCAGTTCTGAAAAGCTTTGAACGAGAAGTGGAAAAGTCCGGCAAAAATATTTCCTACTATTTTCTTGATTTGCTTGCCCATAGAGATTTATCTAACAAAATTGCCGAAGATTTCAAGGTTCAGCATCAAAGCCCGCAGCTCATCGTTATTGAAAATGGAGTAGCTGTGAAGAATGAATCCCATCAAAGCATCACTTTAAATTTAGTTTAAAATGGATAATATTTCCACTTATTTATCAGACATTCTGAATGTCCCGAAAGAAGCTGTAACTACTTGTTCAACTTTTTACCATTCCCGAAAAGTCAAAAAAGGAGAGTTTCTTTTGCGTGAAGGAGAAATCTGTAACGGGACTTATTTCGTAGAAAAAGGGCTGCTTAGAATGTATTCGATTGATAAAAACGGAAAGGAGCATATCATACAATTTGCGCCTGAAACATGGCTGATTTCGGACAGAAGTTCACAATTTTTTAATGATAAATCCAGTTATTTCATCGATGCAGTGGAAGAAACTGAAATCCTTCTTCTGAAAAACGAATTTTTTAATAAGCTTCATGAACATTTTCCCAAAACAGTAGAAAGCAATGATATGCTCCTTCATAAGCATATCGGAAGCCTTCAGAAAAGAGTGAATTCTCTGCTCTCTGATACTGCGGAAGAACGTTACTTATCTTTTATCAAAATGTATCCTAATCTGATGCTTCGCGTTCCGCAATGGATGGTGGCTTCTTATTTGGGCATTACCCCGGAAAGCTTGAGCAGAGTGAGAAAAGAGCTGGCAAGGAAAAACTTCAGAACAGGTTAAAATGAATATAGAAAAATTTATA
>DAMDNI010000139.1:3713-7963 GCA_032083825.1 Bergeyella sp.
CATATTGAAGGCAGCTTTCAGCCGGAATTGATGTTTGAAATCGCAAAAAGAAATACTATAACAATTCCGTACTCTTCGGTTGAAGAGCTTAAAAAAGCCTATCAGTTCAGCTGTCTGCAGGATTTTCTGGATATCTATTATACTGGAGCCGGAGTTTTAATTACAGAAAAAGATTTCTACGATCTCACAATGGCTTATTTTAAGGCGTGTAAAAATGATAACATCATTTTTACAGAAATCATGTTTGATCCGCAGACTCACACGAAAAGAGGAATTTCATTCGAAACAGTTATCAACGGAATTCAGAAGGCCAGGGAAGATGCAAAAGAAAAATATGGTATTGATTCTCTTTTAATTATGAGCTTTCTGCGCCATTTAACAGAAGAAGATGCGTTTGAAACTTTACAACAGTCTATTCCTTTTAAACATCTTATAAAAACCGTTGGTCTTGACTCTTCAGAAAAAGGAAATCCGCCTTCGAAATTTAAAAATGTATATGAAGCTTCAGTAAAAGAAGGTTTTATTCCTGTTGCGCATGCAGGAGAAGAAGGGGATGCAGATTATATTTGGGAAGCTATTGATGTCCTTAAAATTAAAAGGATTGATCACGGTAACAAATGTCTTCAGGACGAAAATTTAGTAAAAGAAATCGTGAAGCGCGATCTGGCTTTAACAGTTTGCCCCCTTTCTAATCTGGAACTTAGAAATGTAGATATTCTCAGCAATCATCCTTTGAAAAAACTGATGGAAAAAGGTCTGAAAGTAACTGTAAATTCCGATGATCCTGCATATTTCGGAGGTTATCTGAATGAAAATTTCCTGCAGATTCAAAAAGCTTTAGCTCTTTCAAAAGAAGATATTATTGAGCTGGTAAAAAATTCTTTCCAGTATTCTTTTGCTGAGGAAAATGACAAAGAGAAATATCTGCAAAAAGTAGATGATTTTGTAAATAATTTTGAAGAATAGAATTTAAAGAACTCAAATTTGAGTTCTTTTTTTATAATTCAAGTTTTAATATTGTATTCATTTGCTTTTCATTAATAGATTCAGGAAGTAGCCGCATAATAGAATTCCGAATTTTAGTTCCTTTTTCCCACTGTGCAATCTGCCCGATTTTCCAGCTTGTATGAACGATATGATTTACTTTTCTTTTTCTGATTTTTTCAAATTCAGGAAATATCTGATTCCAGTCATTTTGCTTCTCTAAAAGTTTTCCGATGATATAAGCATCTTCAATTGCCTGGCAACCGCCTTGTCCCATATTCGGAGTTGTAGCGTGTGCAGCATCGCCAATCAGGCAAAGATTTTCTGAATGCCATTTATTCATTGGTTTCAAATCAATAATATCGTTGAGGAATATATTTTCGGGAAGAGTTCTGGAAATCATTTCCAAAACATCCTGATGAAATTCCTTAAACACTTCCATTAAATCAATATCAGGCGAAAAAAGATGTTCGTTTATTAAAGCATACCAGTACAAAGTATTTTCTGAGATTTTCACAAAACCGAAACGTTTTCCTTTTCCCCACATTTCATAAGCGTTGTGAGTGTATTTTTCAGGGATTTTTGTATCAAGAATTCCGCGCCAGCATTTTTGTTTTGTATTTCTGATTTCGCCGCTTTTTAAGATTTGATTTCTCACCAGTGATTTTATTCCGTCAGCTCCAAAAACAATTTTACTTTCAATTTCTGTATTGTTCTGGAATTTCAGTAAATAGTTTTCTTTCTTTTCAATCTCTTCAAGGCGTCTATTCAACATGATATTACTGGAAATATTCTCTGCGAGAACCTTTTGTAAATCAGCTCTATGAATGGCAATATTGAAAACACCATATTTCTGTTCCAGCTTTTGAACATTAGAAACTGATATATTTTTTAATTTTTCATCTGTAATAATTAATGCATGGATTCTATTTCCTTTAGCTTCTATCTTTTCTTTCAGCCCAAGCTTATCGAAAATCTGCATTGCATTTCCTGCCATAGCAATTCCTGCTCCGACAGGTTTTATCTCAAATGCGCTTTCATAAATTTTAAAGTCAATTTGATGTTTTTTGAGAACATTTCCCAAAGTAAGTCCGCCAATTCCGCCGCCAATAATTGAGAGAGAATCCATTGAAAATCTTTTGTTATTTATGTTGATGTTTAATAAAAAAAGCAGGCGAAAAACCTGCTTCATTCATTGATAAATTAAAAATTTATTTACCGAGATAAGATTTCAGAATCTTGCTTCTGGTATTATGTTTTAATCTTTTGATTGCTTTTTCTTTAATCTGGCGTACTCTTTCTCTTGTAAGGTCAAAAGTTTCACCAATTTCTTCAAGTGTCATCGGATGTTTTCCGTTAAGACCGAAGTATAATCTCACCAGATCTGCTTCTCTTGGAGTTAAAGTCTGCAAAGCTCTTTCGATTTCGATTTGAAGAGATTCCAGCATCAGATCTTTATCAGGACTTGGAGATTCTCCGGAACGCAAAACGTCATACAAGTTAGAATCTTCACCTTCAACAAGCGGAGCATCCATCGACAAATGTCTTCCGGAATTTTTCATGGATTCTTTGATGTCTTCTTCACTCATATCCAAAACTTCGGCAAGTTCTTCCGGAGAAGGCGGTCTTTCATTCTCCTGTTCAAGATGAGCGTACGCTTTATTGATTTTGTTAATCGATCCAATTTTGTTTAAAGGCAATCTTACAATTCTCGATTGTTCCGCCAATGCCTGTAAAATTGACTGGCGAATCCACCAAACTGCATATGAAATAAACTTAAAACCTCTGGTTTCGTCATATCTTTTAGCAGCTTTCATCAACCCAAGATTTCCTTCATTAATCAAATCTGGAAGCGAAAGTCCCTGATTTTGATACTGTTTGGAAACGGAAACTACGAAACGAAGATTGGCTTTAATTAATTTTTCAAGAGCAAATCGGTCTCCTGCACGGATTTTTTGCGCCAAATTTACTTCTTCGTCTGCGGTAATCAGTTCCACTTTACCGATTTCCTGAAGGTATTTGTCTAATGATGCGGTTTCCCTGTTGGTAACCTGTTTTGTAATTTTTAACTGTCTCATTTACAAATTCGCCCAAATTTGTTGGGCTACATTTACATATACGATGAAAATATTAAAAAGGTTACACACATCTGAAAATTTTCGCAAGATTCAGATTTTTAGAGCCTTAAAAATTCAAGAAGAATATTATTTAATTCGTCACGATGAGTGATATTCAGACCATGCGGACCGCCGGATATAACTTTATAAATGTTATCAGAAATTCTTTGTGAAGCCTGATCTGCAGAAGTTGCAATCGGAACAATCTTGTCATCGTCTCCGTGAACAATTAATGTTTTTACATTTACATTGTGCAATTCCGGACGGAAATCGGTTTCTGCCCAGGATTGTGCTGCAAAAATAGTTGCATTGGGAGCGGCATTGGAAGCAATTGACCAATCGTATTCGAGCTGCGCATCACTGACAGAATTATTGAGCAGTGAATAGCTGTAAAAATTTTTATGAAAATCTTTCAGAAAAGAAACACGGTCTTCTTTTAATGCACTCATAATTTTAGACAATTCTTCTTCCGGAACTCCATCAGGATTATCTTCTTTTTGTTTCACCAAAGGAATGATGGAACTTATTAAGGCTGCTTTAGAAATATTTTCTGAACCGTAATTAGAAAGGTATCTAACTACTTCGCCACCACCCATTGAAAAGCCAATGATAATGCAGTTTTCTAATTCAAGTTCAACAATAATTTCGTTTAAATCACTTGCTAAAGTATCGTAATCATATGATTGCCAAGAAGCAGAAGATTTTCCGAAACCTCTTCTGTCATAAGAAATTACCCGAAATCCTGCATCAACAATTGGCATAATCTGGCCTTCCCAAGATTTTGAAGAGAGCGGCCATCCGTGAATAAGAATAACGGGCTGGCCTTTTCCGTAATCATTATAAAAAATATCTATTTGTTCTTCTGTTGTTTTGTTGGTAATGAAGGGCATAATTTTGAAATTTTAGATTCATCCAAAATTACTTTTCTCCTTTCATTAAATTGTTATATGATTCATGCTGAAATATGTAAAATCACTATTAAAAAAGCTCTTCCACAAAGGAAGAGCTTCAAAATTTTTTATTTTAGTAAAAATTAAATTCCGTTGATAATGGAATTTAAAGTTTGGCTTGTTCGCATTGCAGCGTATGTCTTATTTTCATCAGGTTTGTAATAGCCGTCAATATGCTGGGGTTTTCCCTGAGCCGAAA
>DAMDNI010000140.1:0-719 GCA_032083825.1 Bergeyella sp.
TGAAATTTATTTCAAAAATATAATTTGAAGAAACCGGCTTTCCTTGTTTGGTGGCTGGTTTCCATCTCTTCTTAATTTTTTTCATGGCAAACTCCATATCCTGAATGAATTCTTCATAATTGCGGACACGCGGATATATTTTGAGGCTTGTCATTATTCCCGATCCGTTAATTTCAATAACAAAGGTGAATTTGCCATTTACCGCATAAATACTCGTATCCACATAAGAATGAACCATTTTCATAAATTCATTTTTAAAAGCATTTTCCCCTCCAGGAAATTCTGCTTTGGTATCAAGAATCTGCGAATAAGAAAAAACACTAAAAAGAATACAAAGTACAAAACAAACTCTTTTCATTACATATCAGCAGTTACAGATGAGAAATTCATTTTTAGCTTAATTTCTGATTTTACGGGCTTTTCTTGACATTTTGCCGGCGTCCAGTTTGTTTTAATTCTTCTTACTACATATTGCATATCATCGAAGAAAACTTCGCTGAACTGTATTTTTGGTGAACCTTCTACATCGCTCACTCTTCCGTTTGCGTCAATAGTTAGAGTAAACGTAAATTCACCATTTAAGGTATAATAATCCGAATTCAGGAACGTGTACATATATTTCTTCAAAAGCTCTTTATATGCAGCTGCTCCTCCCGGAAAACTTGCCATGGTGAATTCTTTGCAATCTTTAAGCGGAACCTGATAAAAAGGCTCCTGGA
>DAMDNI010000140.1:729-7957 GCA_032083825.1 Bergeyella sp.
ATTTCAATTTTCTGAATATTTTTGTTATTGTCCAGAATAAAGGAATCGTCACGATCTTCAAGATCTACAGCCTGACCATATATAAAACTTGTAAAAAAAAGACTGAGAGTAAAAATTAATGCTTTCATTTTATTTAATTTTAGGATAAATTTACAAAAAATGCCGGATTTAAGATTCCAGCATTTTTAAGTTTTATTTCTAAATTATAATACTTCAATTTGATTTCTGAGAAGATCGTCAAATTCATCTCTTTTCCTGATAAGATGTGCTTTTTTGTCTAAGAACATTACTTCTGCAGGTTTTAGCCTGGAATTGAAATTTGAACTCATTTCAAAACCATAAGCTCCCGCATTTTTGAATGCTAAAATATCTCCTTCACGGACTTCATTAATTTTTCTGTCCCATGCAAAAGTATCGGTTTCACAAATATTCCCGACTACTGTATAAATACGTTCCGGGCCTTTCGGATTCGAAATGTTTTCGATAATATGGTAAGAATCATAAAACATTGGACGGATCAAATGGTTAAATCCTGAATTCACTCCCACAAAAACAGTTGCTGTCGTATGTTTGATTACATTTGCCTTTACTAAAAGGTACCCGCTGTTGCTTACCAAAAATTTACCCGGTTCAAACCAAAGTTCGAAATTTTTCCCAGATTCTTTTGAGTATTCAGCTAAAGCTTTTTCTACTTTTTTGCCCAGAGATTTAACATCAGTTTCCATTTCGCCATCCTGATACGGAACTTTGAAGCCGCTTCCCATGTCAAGATATTTAAGATTTGGAAAATGTTCCGCAAGATCAAACATAATTTCTAAACCTTGAAGAAAAACATCAGGATCTTTAATCTCACTTCCTGTATGCATATGAAGCCCTTCTACATTCAGATTGGTAGATTTCATCACACGTTCAATGTGACGCATCTGGTGAATGGAAATCCCGAATTTGGAGTCGATATGTCCTGTAGAAATTTTATGGTTTCCGCCCGCGTAAATATGCGGATTGATTCTCACAAAAATCGGGTAAGAATTCCCATGTTTGTTCCCGAACTGCTCCAGAATCGAAATATTATCAATGTTGATGTGCACTTTCAGTGCCATAGCTTCTTCAATTTCTGCAAGATCTACACAGTTCGGAGTAAAAAGAATCCTTTCAGCACTGAAACCTGCTTTTAGGCCTAATTTTACTTCATTAATGGAAACGCAGTCAAGATTTGCTCCCAACTTATTGACGTACTTCAGAATATTAATGTTGGTTAAAGCCTTCGCTGCATAGAAAAACTTGGTCTTCTTGGAGAAAGAAGAAGTCAGCTTCTCGTATTGCTCTTTAATACTTTCCACATTGTACACATAAACAGGTGTACCAAAATCTTCAGCGATTTTCAGTAATTCTTTGTTCGTCATTATTTCAAAAATTTTAACCCCTTCGGAATGAAGAGTTTTCGGGATGCAAATTTAGAAATTTTTATGAAGTTTATGGAAATATTTACGGCTTCCTGTTTTTTAACTGAAATGAATCGTAAATAAAACAATCAATTCCCGGGAAGTTTTGTAATCTCAAAATCACCTCTTAATAAACCGAGCTGCAAATCATTCTGCAAATCTATTGTTGAACCTGGGATATTGATTTTCAGCTTGTTGATTTTCGATTTTGATTGTATCTGTGAAAAAAATTCATAAAATCCAAAAGAAGTAAGCTTTCCATTTTCGATAATCAGAAATACTTTTTCTCCCAGAGTTCTTCCGGAAGCCGACCAGATTTCCGTCCTTTTTTTGAGATTAATGGCGTGATTGAATATTTCGATATCTTCAAATTCTTCTTTGCTTTTGATAAAATTGACCGCTTTTAAACCTTGGGTAAAAGAACGGAATCTCAGCAAAGGTTTTTCTTCCTTATGCAAATTATTTTTTTCTACCCGAAATTTTTCATTCTTGTAATATAAGCCGAAAGGGAGCTTTTCTGTTTTTTTAATCCCTTTGGTTTTCATCAAAAGTTTTGCAACAATATCATTTCCTGCGAAATCATAATGGATTTGCTCGCATTGCTGCTGAACAGCCTCCCAACGTTTTGATTTTGAATTAAAAAGCTTCTTTGCAAACTTATTCAGATCGTCAACAAAATCACTGAAAAGAATTTTCCCTTTTTCATCCTGGAAATAGATGATTCCTCTTTCTCCCGGTAAATCCTGCGTAAGTTCACGAACTTTATTGATATAGGTCTTCGCATTGGTCTCATCATGCTGAGCCTGGATAATTTCGTTATTCTTATCTTTAATCCTGAGAAGCTTAAATAACTCAAGTGTTGCCCTTGCATCACCTGCTGCTCTATGCGCTTCCACCAATGGAATCCCTAAAGATTTTACTAGTTTTCCTAGTGAATAGCTTTCCGCTTCCGGAATAAGCTTTTTCGCTAAAGGAATTGTATCCAAAGTGTTGATTTTGAAATCATAGCCAAGCTGTTTGAAAGACTGGCGAAGCATCCGGTAATCAAACTCAATATTATGTCCGATTAACGTGGAATTCTCTGTAATTTCAATAATTCTTTTCGCAATTTCATGAAACTTCGGTGCGGTTTTCACCATTTTAGAAGTGATTCCTGTGAGTTTCTGGACATACGGAGTAATCTCAGCTTCCGGGTTTACAAGAGAGATGAACTGATCCACAATTTCGTGGCCATCATATCTGAAAACAGCAATATCAATAATGCTTTCTTTCCTGAAACCTGCTCCGTTACTTTCTATATCGATAATGCTGTACATTCAGTTTTATTTATCTTCTTTTTTTCAGGCCGAACATTCCAAGTACAAACTTGGCTCCTTCTCTGGCTAATGTATTCATAAAAGTTTTTCCGGCACGGCTTTCCATAACGCTTTCAAACATTCCCGGCTCTTCTTTTATGGGTTTGGCTTTTTGTTTTGGCGCAGCTTCCTGAACGGCCTGTTCCATCCTGGAAGTCAGCATTTCGTAGGCAGAATCTTTATTGACAGTATTTTCGTATTTCGCAACTAGTGCAGATTTTGAAGTCAACTCGTATACTTCGGCATCCGTTAAAACATCCATTCTTGATTCCGGCGAAATTAAATAAGTATGAACTAAAGGTGTCGGAATTCCTTTTTCATCCAAAGCGGTAACGAAAGCTTCCCCGATTCCTAAATTCTGAATCAGCTCATCTGCTTTATAAAATTCTGTGATTGGATAATTCTCAACAGCTTTTGAAATCTCTTTCCTGTCTTTTGCAGTAAAGCCACGAAGTGCATGCTGGATTTTCAAACCGAGCTGCGACAATACATTTTCAGGAACATCCCCCGGAATTTGTGTAATAAAATAAATCCCTACACCTTTTGAACGGATGAGTTTCACCATCGTCTCGATTTGGCTTAGCAATGCTTTTGAAGCTTCATTAAAAATTAAATGTGCCTCATCAATAAATAATACAAGCTTCGGCTTGCCGGAATCTCCTTCTTCGGGGAAAGTCATGTAAATTTCAGCAAAAAGTGAAAGCATAAAAGTAGAGAAAAGCTGAGGCTTGCTCTGGATATTTGCTACTCTCAGAATATTTACAACACCTTTTCCGTTTCGGGTTTGAAGCAGATCTTCAACATCAAAACTCGGTTCTCCAAAAAACTGCGCAGCTCCCTGCTGTTCCAGCGCAACAATAGAACGTAAAATAGCACCTAAAGAAGCCGGAGCAATTGAGCCGTAATTATTGGATAAATCTGCTTTTCCTTGTGGATTATCTGTTACATATTGAAGCACTTTTTTAAGATCATCAAGGTCAATCAACGGCAGGCCTTTATCATCACAGTATTTGAAAACGATCGACATGATACTGCTTTGCGTATCATTCAGCTCCAGAATTTTGGAAAGCAAAACCGGCCCGAATTCTGTAACTGTAGCTCTCAGTTTCACTCCTTTTTCCCCGGAAATTGTCATCAGTTCAACAGGAAATGGCTGAGGCTCATAAGGAAGCTTGGTTTTTGCATAACGTTCCTCAATAATCTTATTTAAAGAACCAGGTTCTGCAATCCCGGAGAAATCTCCTTTAATATCCAAAACCAGGGAAGGAACACCAGCATGTGAAAGCTGTTCGGCAAAAACCTGCAGTGTCTTGGTTTTCCCTGTCCCAGTAGCTCCTGCGATCAAACCATGGCGGTTGACCGTTTTCAGAGGAATACTTACGTTAACCTCGGGAACAACTTCCCCATCCAAAATTCCTTTTCCTAAAATAATATGCGCTCCAATCGGACTATATCTTGCATTTAGATCCTGAATAAACTTTGATTTATCTGCCATTTTTCAAAATTGAATTTTAATAATTGATAAAGGTAAAATTTTTTAAGAAACTTTCTTTTTATAATTGATAAAAATCTTTTGAAACTACCTTGAATCTTACAATCAAAGATAGAAGTTCCCCATTGTCAAATAGCTATTTTTATATAAAAACAGACCGCCTATTATTAAAACAATAGACAGCGGCTATAGGAAAATCTATATTTTTTGATTCTGTTTAGATATTTTTTGTGAAATTTGCCTTTATAATTAATCAGTATGAAAATTGAACAAATATATACAGGATGTTTAGCACAGGGAGCATATTATATTGTTTCCGGGAATGAAGCAGCAATCATAGATCCTTTAAGAGAAATACATCCGTACATTGATCGTTTGGAAAAAGACCAGGTAAAGCTTAAATATATTTTCGAAACTCATTTCCATGCTGATTTTGTGTCAGGACATTTGGATCTGAGTAAAAAAACAGGCGCACCAATTGTTTACGGACCAACTGCACAGCCCAATTTTGAAGCCATTATCGCAAACGACGGGCAGGTTTTTGAGCTTGGTAAAATAAAAATAAAAGTCCTTCACACACCCGGACATACGATGGAAAGTTCTACCTTCCTTCTTATTGATGAAGATGGAAAAGAATATGCAATTTTTTCAGGAGACACTTTATTTCTAGGAGATGTCGGAAGACCAGACCTTGCGCAGAAAGCCGGGGAAATTACAGAAAAAGATTTAGCCGGATTGTTATATGACAGCTTGAACCAGAAAATAATTCCTTTGTCAGATGATGTCATTGTTTATCCTGCACATGGCGCAGGTTCTGCCTGCGGAAAAAAAATGCAGAAAGAAACAGTAGATACTTTGGGCAACCAGAAAAAGACCAATTACGCACTTAATCAGCCCAACAAGGAAAGTTTCATTAAAGAAGTTTTGGATGGGCTTGCTCCTCCTCCAAAATATTTCGGAATGAATGTAGCCATGAACAAAGGAGGATACGAAAGCTTCGAAACTGTTAAAAATAAAGGTTTGCATCCTGTTTCTCCGGACGATTTTGAAGATGTTGCTGAAGATTCCGGAGCATTAATTCTTGATACAAGAAATGCAGATGAATTCCGTAAAGGATTCATTCCGAATTCTATAAATATTGGATTAAAAGGAGATTTCGCCCCTTGGGTCGGAGCCATGATTGTAGATGTAAAGCAGCCTATTCTTTTGGTTACAGATCCGGCAAGTGAAGAAGAAGCGATCACAAGGCTTGCAAGAGTTGGTTTTGACAATGTTATAGGATTTTTGGATGGAGGGTTTGAAAACTGGAAAAACTCCGGTAAAGAAATTGATGAGATCAAAAGGATTTCCCCGGAACAATTTACTTCAGAATTCAGTGAAAATTCAAAAATCATTGACGTAAGAAAATCCAGCGAATACGAAGCAGAACACATCAAAGATGCATTCAACAAACCATTGGATTATATCAGTGAATGGGCAGGAAATATTGATGACACTGAGCATTTTTTCCTACATTGCGCAGGCGGCTACAGAAGTATGATTGCAGCAAGTATACTGAATTCCAGGGGAATAAGAAATTTTACAGAAATCGAAGGAGGTTTTAACGGAATCAAAAAAACTGAAAAAATTCCTGTAAGCGATTTTATCTGTCAAAGCAAAATTTTCAAATAAAGCTAAAATGTCACAAAAATTTCAAGAACTTATACAGTCGGAAAAGCCTGTTCTCATTGATTTTTTTGCAACCTGGTGCCAGCCTTGTAAAGTGCAGTCTTCCGTTTTGAATACTGTAAAAGAAAATATCGGCGATAAAGCAAGAATTGTAAAAATTGATGTAGACCAGTTTCCAAAAATAGCTGCAGACAATAGTGTCCGCGGAGTTCCTACACTTGCCGTCTTCAAAAACGGTGAACTTCTCTGGAAAGAAAGCGGTGTACACGATGTCAATACACTTACTCATCTTCTTAATGAATTCGTTTAATCGCAAGTATTTATAAAAAAATGAAAACTCTGTTATTTTTACTTATGTTTCCGGCATTGTTTTTTACTCAGGAAAAAGATATCCTGAACGTTTTACAAACACAGCAGCAAGCCTGGAACAATGGCGATCTTGAAACCTTCATGAAAGGCTATTGGAAGAGTGATTCGCTGATGTTTATTGGATCAGGAGGTGTAACTTATGGCTGGCAAAATACTTTGGATAACTATAAAAAAACATATCCTTCAAAAGGAAAAATGGGGACTCTTGAATTTTCGGATATTCAGGTGAAAATGCTAGGGGAAGAATATGCTTCCGTTTTCGGGAAATGGAAACTTATCCGCGAAAATGATGCACCAAACGGAATTTACACTTTGGTTTTTCAGAAATTCCGAGATGGATGGAAAATCATTTCCGACCATTCGGAATAAAGTATAATTTTAGAGAGGGCGGGCGCTTTGCGCCCGCCCTCTCTAAAATTTTTATTATTTCCTAAAAAATCTCAAACTGATCGCGGTCTTTCAGAAAAGGAAATCTTTTGCGAAATTCATTCAACTTTTCTAAATCTATTTCAACCGAAACAATATTTCCGGAATGATGTAAAACATCGCTTCCATCAGGGAAAAAGCAGCGTGAGCTCTCTTCATAGTTTAGATTGTTTCCGTCAGTTCCGATACGATTCAGCCCAAAAACATACGATTGATTTTCAATAGCTCGTGATTTTAAAAGATGCTTCCACGCTTCAACTCTTGTATCAGGCCAGTTTGCCACATACAAAGCAACATCATAATCTTCATTATTCCTGCTAAAAACAGGAAAACGCAGGTCATAGCAAACCTGTAGCAGAAAGAGGATTCCTTTATATTCCACAACTTTACGTACTTTTCCGGGTGTATAAATCTTATCTTCTCCGGAATAAGAAAACAAATGCCTTTTATCGTAAAAGTCAAAAGCCCCGTCTGGT
>DAMDNI010000141.1:0-7913 GCA_032083825.1 Bergeyella sp.
AAGCATCAGCATTACAAACGGTGAAAGCCTTCTGAATGAAAATCACGATTAAATCCCAATAAAAAAACCGCTTTAAAAGCGGTTTTTTTTCTTATTAATTGGTTTTTATCCTAACTAAATTAAGCTAAAACTTCTTTTACTTTATTTGCAGCTTCTTCAAGAGTAATTGCAGAGTGAACAGGAAGACCCGACTCATCAATTAATTTTTTAGCCTCAACCGCGTTCGTTCCCTGCAATCTAACAATTAATGGAACAGGAAGACTTCCCATAGCTTTGTAAGCATCTACAACACCTTGAGCAACCCTGTCACATCTTACAATACCACCGAAAATATTGATTAAAATAGCTTTCACATTCGGATCTCTCAAAATGATTCCGAAAGCAGTCTGAACTCTTTGAGCATCAGCAGTTCCGCCAACATCAAGGAAGTTTGCAGGATTTCCTCCGGATAATTTAATAATATCCATTGTTGCCATCGCAAGACCAGCTCCGTTTACCATACAAGCAACATTTCCGTCCAGTTTTACGAAATTAAGGCCAGCTTCACCCGCTTCAACATCCATTGGATCTTCTTCTCTTTTATCTCTAAGCTCAGCCAAATCTTTATGACGGAATAATGAGTTGTCATCCAAAGTTACTTTTGCATCAACAGCGATGATTTTGTTATCTGAAGTTTTCAAAACAGGGTTGATTTCGAAAAGAGAAGCATCAATACCAACATACGCATTGTATAAGTTGGTAATGAATTTTGTAAATTCTTTGAAAGCATTTCCTTCAAGACCAAGGTTGAAAGCAATTTTTCTCGCCTGGAAACCTTGCAATCCTAAAGCCGGATCAATCACTTCTTTATGAATCAAATGAGGAGTTACTTCCGCAACATGCTCAATATCCATACCTCCTTCAGTTGAGTATACTACTGTATTTTTCCCCTGAGCTCTGTCTAAAAGAATTGAAACATAAAATTCTTTAGTTTCAGTTTCCCCCGGATAATATACATCTTCAGCGATCAATACAGAGTTTACTTTTTTACCTTCTGCAGAAGTCTGCGGAGTGATCAGCTGCATACCGATGATGTTGCCTGCATTTTCTTTTAGTTTTTCCAAGTTCGGAGAAAACTTTACACCGCCTCCTTTTCCACGTCCGCCTGCATGGATTTGGGCTTTTACAACCCAGCCTTGCGCTCCGGTTTCGGCAGTTAATTTTTCGGCAGCAGATACAGCTTCATCTACATTGCTGGCAACAAAACCACGTTGTATTGCTACTCCGTATTTTGATAAAATCTCTTTTGATTGATATTCGTGAAGATTCATAATATTTTTATTATTTTATTTACAGTTTTTAAAGATTTACAAATTTAAGAAAAAGCTGTGAATTTTTGATTTAATAAAAAACCAAAATCTAAAATCATGACATTAATTATATTTTTATGCAATGATTAGCATTTCCTATGATTAAAGGTTTAAAATAAGGGCGAAATCTAAAATTTTGCTTTTACAAAATACCAGATGAGCAATACCCAGCTTATTATCATCAGCAAACCGCCAAGTGGTGTGATCGGCCCGAGAAATTTAAGATTTACTCCCCAATAATCCTGAAAACTCAGGAAATAGATGCTTACAGAAAAGAGCAGTGTTCCCAAAATCATCAGGAGAGAAATCCATTTTTCGGAACCTGTCTGGAATTTCAGAATATAGCCGACAATTAAAAGGAAAAAAGCAGCATACATCTGATAACGAACGCCTGTTTCAAAGCTTTCAAGCCTTTCTACAGCTAATATTTTTTTGAAAGCATGCGCACCGAACGCACCAAGAATTACAGAGAACAAGCCATAAATCCCGCCAATTATTAAAGTAAATGTTTTCATATTCGATTAGTATAATTTTATATTATTTTAATAAATATCTTTTAATGCAGTTTAGAAAGCCATTTAAAAAACCACATGACACCCATTCTGAAAACCGTAGCAGAGCCAAAGAAAATCAGCATTACTCCTGTAATTTTAAGAAATGGTTTAGGCTCTTTTTTTCTAAATCCCAGAATATATCCTATGATTATCAAAAGGAGTCCGACAGCCAGATATATCATTTCCCTTCTCTCAAACGGTTCAGTTCTGTGATGACTTCATGATGACTTACCGTTTTATCTTTAAAATAATTCACAAAATGTTGTTTCTCTTCTTCCGTAGCTCCAAATTGGTTCAGAATATTAAAAAGATGCATTTTCATATGACCTTTCTGAATTCCTGTTGTCACTAAAGAACGAAGTGCAGCAAAATTCTGAGCCAGACCAGAAACGGCAAGAATACTCATCAATTCCTGAGCAGAAGGCTTCCCAAGTAAAGCCAAAGAAAATTTCACCAAAGGGTGAAGATTCGTAAGACCTCCGACAACTCCGACAGAAATCGGCAAATCGATCCAAAATCTGAAAATCCCGTTATCAATTGTACAATGGGTGAGGGAAGAATATTTCCCGTCTTTTGAAGCGTAAGCATGAGCACAGGCTTCTGTTGCACGGAAATCGTTTCCAGTAGCAATTACCACCGCATCTACTCCATTCATAATACCTTTGTTATGAGTGGTTGCACGAAAAGGTTCAATTTCTGCAATGGATACAGCCTGTTTGAATTTCCTTGCAAATTCTTCATTAGAAATCCCGCTGTCGTCCATCAGATCATCGATTTTGCATGAGACTTCCGCTCTCACAATACAATCCGGGGTGAAATTGGACAAAATATTCATCACCACTTGCAAAGAATCTTTTTCTTCCTGCGTAAAATCCTGATCTTTCAAAACCTCATCTTTCAGGGTTTTCCCAAATTGCTCAAGACACGAATTGATAAAATTCGCTCCCATAGAATCCACTGTATCAAAACTCGCTTTCAGCTGGAAATAATTTTCCATTTCTGCAGTTTTATCAATCAGCCGGATATTCAGAATTCCTCCGCCACGATTTCTCATATTAGCCGTGATGTCTTCCGTTGCTTCAAATAATTTTTTCTTCAGCTTAAAATTAAAAAAATGCTGCAGTTTATGCGGTTCTACATTAATAATAAAATGGGTATGACCTAACTTTTTAGTATTAATAATAGTTGTTTTGAAACCTCCTTTATCAATCCAGAATTTTGCAGATTTTGAAGCTGCTGCCACAACTGAACTTTCTTCCACCGCCATTGGCAAAGCCAATAATTTCCCGTCAACTAAAAAATTCGGAGCAATTCCGTAAGGCATATAAAAATTGGAAATCGTATTTTCAGAGAACTCTTCGTGAAGCTTTTGAAGATCTGCATTTTCGTTCCAGTATTGTTTTAATACATTTTCGTATTCTTTATTATCTTCAAGATATTCTTTGATAAGCCAGTCTATTTTTCCTTGTTTGGTGAGTTTGGAAAATCCTTCAACAGGTTGATGATTCATAAGGTTGTTTTAAATGGATGTAAATATAATGATTTTACAGCGTTTTGTGTTGATAACTTTATTCAAAAAATCATCTGTTTTTCTCAATTTTTGGACTTATTTTTGAATCTAAAATATAACCTCAATTCTTTTATTTTTATATTTAATATGAATTTTGACCGCCTCAAAGAGAAACTTGAAATCCTTGCTGACGCTGCGAAATATGACGTTTCGTGTTCATCAAGCGGCGGGACACGCAAAAATAAAAACGGCGGTTTGGGAGACAGCTCGGCCAGCGGAATATGCCATACATATACAGAAGACGGGCGCTGCGTTTCTTTACTCAAAATTCTTCTGACCAACCATTGTATTTACGACTGTGCTTACTGCGTTTCCAGAAGTTCAAATGATATTAAAAGAGCAGCCTTTACAGTAGAAGAAGTGGTTGATTTAACAATCAATTTTTATAGAAGAAATTATATTGAAGGACTATTTCTAAGTTCAGGAATTTTCAAAAATGCAGATACAACGATGGAAAGACTGGTCCGCGTTGCAAAAAAATTACGCCTTGAAGAAAATTTCAACGGATATATTCATTTAAAATCCATTCCGGGCGCAAGTGATGAACTGATGCAGGAAGCTGCTTTATATGCAGACCGATTATCTGTAAATCTTGAAATCCCAACGGAACAAGGCTTAAAATTGCTGGCTCCTGAAAAAAACCGCCAGGATATGCTTAATCCCATGCGTTTTGTTCAGAAAGGGATTTCGCAGTACAACGATGAAAAGAAAATTTTCAGAAAAGTTCCGAAATTTGCTCCTGCAGGACAGTCAACACAAATGATTGTAGGCGCAACCAACGAAAATGATCTCCAAATCATTAAAGTTGCCGATTATTTCTACAAAAAATATGGGATGAAACGAGTATATTATTCGGGTTATGTTCCTGTTTTGGAAGATAAAAGGCTGCCTTCGTTGACGACAGAAGTCCCGATGCTCCGTGAAAATCGTTTGTATCAGTCGGATTGGCTGATGCGTTTTTATGGTTTTAAGGCGGAAGAAATTTTAGATCCAGGGATTCCGTTTTTAGATCTCGAATTAGACCCTAAATTGAGCTGGGCACTCAGAAATCTGGACAAATTCCCTGTAAATCTTCAGACTGCAGATTATCAAATGATCTTGCGTGTTCCCGGAATCGGAGTGAAAACCGCACAAAAAATTATCGCAGCAAGACGTTTTCAGGTTTTAAATATTGACCATCTTAAAAAATTAGGTGCTGCAACAAACCGTTCCAAATATTTTATCGATTTTAATTCCGGAAACCCTTTTCTGAAATATCTCACAGATCTTAACTTAAGAAAATTGCTGATTGGCGGAAGCAATTCTAAATTTCAGAATCAGTTTTCGCAACAATTGACTTTGTTTTAGAATGAAAACCTTGCTTTATGACGGAAGTTTCGACGGGCTTTTAACTGCGGTATTTGAATTTTTTGAGTATCGTTACAAAGATGTGGAAATTTTCAGTAAAGAAAAATTTCAGCAGGAAAATATGTTCGCAGAAATACACGAGGTCATTACTCAAATTGAGAAATCTGAACGGGTTTTAAAAAAACTGGAACAAAATATCGGCAAAGACGGAATTCATCAATTGATCATGACTTTCCTGTCCGAAGATCCCGCATTGGAATATTTAATATTGTCAGCAATTGCTCAGTCAGTCGAACATCCTGATGAAAATATTTTACAAAATTATGCCAATAATGAGATTCTGAAAATTTCAAAAATCTGCAAATCTGTGAGCCGTGAAAGACACAGAATGACTGCTTTCGTACGTTTTGAAAAAATGAAAGATGAAGTTTATTTCGCTAAAATCGATCCTGATTTTAATGTTTTGCCTTTGATCCGAAAACACTTCAAAGACCGCTACCAAGATCAGAAATGGATGATCTATGACTTACGAAGAAATTACGGGATTTTTTATGACCTGAAAGAATGTGATTTTTTTTATTCTGAAGAAAAAATAAATTTTAATCAGCATCAAGAAAAATTCCATGATGAAGAGAATAATTATCAAAAGCTTTGGCAGCGGTATTTCATAAGAACTAATATCGCCGAAAGGAAAAACATAAAGCTTCATCATCAGCATGTACCGAAAAGATATTGGAAATATTTAACAGAGAAAAACTAATTCCATTAAAATTAATGCAATGAAAAAATTTGTATTCCTGATAATTCTGACGGCAATTACATGCTGTAAAAATGATAAAAAATCGTCTCATCTTTTTATAAATCCTGAAAATCCAGCTTCTGTTGCCCCATTAGTTAAGATTAATAAAGAGAAAAACACGATTAAAGAAAGGTTTTCTGCACCTAAAAATTATAAATGGCAGGAAGAAAAACAGGATTCTTTTGGATATTTCATTGAACATTTTCAACTAAAGCCTTACGGAAGTAAAATCCTTAAATACAACGGAGCTGAAATCGCTACTCAAAATCTTCATGAAGCGATTTTGAATATCGATACAGGGAATAAAGATTTGCAGCAATGCGCCGATGCAGTGATTCGCTTAAGAGCGGAATATTTATATAAAACTAAAAATTTCGGTGAAATAAAATTTCATTTTACAAGCGGCGATTTGATTTCATGGAATGATTATAAAAACGGAATAAGAGCATTTGTTAAAGGGAATTCGGTAAACTTCGTAAAAACTGCAGAGTATGATGATTCTTATGAAAATTTTAGAAATTACCTTGATCTGATTTTCAATTATGCCGGAACAATTTCACTAAATCAGGAAACACAACCTGTCACAAAAAATTCCGATTTGAAAACCGGTGATATTCTGATAACTCCGGGAAGTCCGGGTCATGTCGTTTTTATAGCAGGTGTTTCAAAGAATGAGAAAGGAGAAAAACTGTATCTTTTAGGTGAGGGTTTTACGCCTGCACAGTCCATCCATGTGATATCAAATCCTTATGATTCTGCCATTTCGCCCTGGTATAAATTAGACGTTGCCTCGCAGCAAATCAAAACGGCACGATATATTTTCAAGCCGACAAACTTCAGGAGATTTTAACAAAAAATGCTGAGAAATTATTTCTAATTTCTCAACGATCTTTTTAGTTTTCCAATTGAGTTCCCAAATATTCCCATTCCTGAAGTGCAGTATCCAGCTCTTCCTTTTTGGAATTATATTTTTCAAGCGTTTCTTCGGAAGGATTTTCTTTGGCAAAATCTGCTTCAAATTTTTCAATCTCAGTTTCTAAAGCAGAGATTTTCTCTTCTACCTTTTTGATTTTATTCTGAATGTTTTTTTGTTCTTTGCTGACAATAATTGTTTGCTGATGAGTATTGATGACGGGCTTTTCTTCTTCTTTTTTTATTTCAACCACCTCATCACTATGAAGCTTTGCTTTTTCTGCAGATACTTCACGCAGACTTTCTTTTTGTCTGTATTCTAAATACTCATCAATATTTCCGAGGAATTCTTTCATTGTTCCGTTACGGAATTCAAATATTTTGTCGGAAAGCCCCTGCAAAAATTCACGATCGTGGGAAATAAGAATGAGTGTGCCGTCAAAATTCTTCAAAGCCAGCTTGATAATTTCCTTTGATTGAATATCAAGGTGATTCGTAGGCTCATCCATAATCAGCGTATTGAAAGGACGAAGCAGTAATTTACACAATGCCAGACGATTACGTTCTCCTCCTGAAAGTACTTTCGTCTTCTTTTGTACATCTTCACCAGAGAAAAGGAAACTTCCCAGCAAATCCCGGACTCTTGGTCTGGTTTCTTCTGTTGCTGCATCTTCGGCTTCCTGTAAAACAGTTTTATCAGGCGTCAAAACCTCTTCCTGATTTTGCGCAAAATAACCGATATTTACATTGTGTCCCAATTTCCAGCTTCCTGAATAATCGGTAATTTCGCCTGCAAGAATTTTTGCTAATGTCGTTTTGCCCTGCCCGTTTTGCCCGAGAAGCGCAATTCTGTCTCCTCTTTCCACAAAAAAATCTACATGATTAAAAACTTTTTTCGGGCCATAGCTTTTCCCTAAATTTTCTGCCTCGAAAATTACTTTTCCAGGAACGACAGACTGTACAAAACGAATGTTGAATTTGGAGACATCTTCATTCTCAACCTCAATCCTTTCAACTTTTTCAAGTTTTTTGATTAAAGATTGTGCAAATGCAGCCTTAGAAGCACTTGCGCGGAATTTATTGATAAGATCTTCAGTATGTTTGATTTCTGCATCCTGATTCTTTTTCGCCTGAATGAGTTTCTCTTTACGGTCTTTACGGAGTTCCAGATATTTAGAATAATTGGCTTTATAATCGTCAATCTTTTTGTTGTTGACATCGAAAGTACGGTTGCAAACAGAAGTCATAAACTGCTTGTCATGGCTCACCAGCAAAATTGCTCCGGGATAATCTTTCAGAAAACTTTCCAGCCAGATAATACTTTCCATATCCAAATGGTTGGTCGGCTCATCTAAAAGCATCAAATCATTCTTTTGAAGAAG
>DAMDNI010000142.1:0-7908 GCA_032083825.1 Bergeyella sp.
AAAATCCTTTTTCTTTTAGGTTGGTATATTCTTTTTTTCCACTGTCATCAATCAGATACAGTGATTTTTGGATATTATCCTTAATGTAAGCATCATCAGGAGCAAGTGTGAAAAAGAGCCGATGGAATAATTCGATTTGGGCTTTGTATTCTACAGGTCTGTTCAATAAGACATCGGTTTGTTTGGCGAGAACCGGAACTCCATTGTCCAGAATGTAAATGGATTTTCGGGAATCCTGAATCATCTTGTAAGAGAAGAAAAAACCGCTGATAACAATGAAAACCGCAAAAGCAATGGTTGATATTGAAACAATCTTATTGATTTTAATTCTTTGTTCTATGTTTTTGATAAGCATTTTTTAGTTGTTGGGTTTTGGTTTATAGTTGTTGGTTCTCGGTTGATGGTAATTGATGATTAACATTTACTTTCCGTTCTTCATCGCATCCTTCACTCTTCTTGATGCAGAGCCTGCTGCTGCGGATTTTACAGCAGAAGCTCCCCCTGTTTTAACTGCTAGCACGGCCGCTTTTGCACTACCAGCCATTTTTCCTACGGCACTTTTCATTTTGGTCATCGCTCCGGCTCCTCCAGCAGTAACAATCGTATCAGCAATGGTCGGTGTCATGAGAACTCCGATTCCTGTCACGATATAAGCTACGCAGGTAAAGAGTTGATTGTAGATCATTCCGGAATTACTGACATAAACCATTAGGGCATCCAAATTGGTAATAGTACCGTTGGTTAAAAGGGTATCGTATCTTTCGATTTCCATTTCATATCCGGAAGCGATGAGTTGCTGACCGATATTGATGATGGTGTACGCAACAAAAGTGTACAGATTGATATTGATAAATTTGGAAACCCAGCTGTACAATGAGTTTTCAAATCCGGGGATAAGTGCCATTCCAACAGCAATCGGACCTAAAATGATAAGAATGTACGCCCAGATTTTCTGGATAAAGAAAATAAGATAGACGCAAACCCGAAGAATGGAAAGGCAGACAAATTCTATGAGTTCAGCAACCAATTTTTGCAATTGGAACTCCATTCTGATTTGCCATTCTTTGATGGGCTGAATGAGCTTGTCCAATCCTTCACTGATGTCATACCAGGAATCATCAGCATCCTCTGTCGTATTATTGATGACATCTTGTTTGGCATCTTCTTCAGCTTTCAGTTTAATGACAGCATCGAGTAGTTGCTGCTGTTTTTTGAACCTTTCAATCCTTAAATCGTTGACTTCGGATTCGATGTCGCTGAAAATGGCAATTCCGGGTTGGGCAATGGCTTCAAAAGGAGCTTGTATCAGATTAACAAATCCCATCCAGTACACGAGTGTAAATCCAATGAGAATAGGTTTCAGCATCGGTGTAATTTCCCATTCACGGTCACCGGCTGCCATTTGCCAACCCATATAACCGAGATACATGAGTGCTCCCATTCCGCCTATGGCTCTTCCAACCAATGCAGAACCAGCGGCACTATCCTGCACGCTGTTGTCCAGTTTTGTAAAGACTTCCATAAACCATTTTTCAAAAGCACCGTCGCCTTTTAAAAATTGGAGCAGGTTACTGTAATCACTGTCTGTCTGAGCAAATCCCATGACAGGCAATAGTATTGCCAATAGGCAATAAAAAATAGTGAGTGATTTATTCATATTTAATATCTGTGTTTGTATTGCTGCATCGTGTTATGCACGATTTGTTTATCAGATGCAGGAGTCCACCCAGAGGGCAAAGTAGTAGATAAATGGTTATTTAAAATGTTTTTATAGTCAAGGAGCAATGTTGTTTTGTTATTGTACTTTCTTAATTCCTGAACAAACTTTCGCCATCTGATCAGTGTTTCGTGATACATGATGAACCGTTTTCCTCTGGGCATATCCATAGATCGGGAGATGGTATATTTTTCTTTAATCATATCCAGCTCTTCCTGAAGTCTTTTTATTGTTCCCGTAGTATTGAGGGTTTCATATGTCTGATGGTCTTTCAATCTCCAATCAATGAAATTTTGTGGTGTATCAGGAAATTCGGTGATAGGTTTCAACATGCGTTTGTAATACAAGAGCCAAAGCGGATCCGCATCAACCGTAGCGGAAGTCCAATGCGCTAAATCTTGAATACTTCTTTTATAAATAGTGTCGGAAACCGCTTTTATCTTTTTTGCTTCTTCTTCCTGTAATTTGAGCTGGGCAAATCGCAGATTTTGTTCTCCGGTTGATTTTAATGGTCGAATGTCTTCACCATCTTTATAGTCCCTATTGATAGAGGGAGCCCACATTCCCCAAACTGTAGCATAAGCAAAATTGGTTTGAATACCTAAAAGATATTTTGGATAAGGTCGCCAGTCTCCCCAGCTTTCAAAAGTCATGCGCTTATGTTGTGCAACAATTGAAGGATCATTTAATCTCTTTACACTTTGTCCAGAAACTGGTGTAACCATAAATATAAGAGCGAAAAAAGTTCCTATTTTTAATAGATTTTTCATCATTTTAATTGAATATGTATTTGTATTTAGTGATGATGTCTCCGACAATAGCTTTGTCTATGTTGATGTAATTACGGAGCACGGGAACTTGATACAGGTACGGGATTTTCTTAGCATTTTGCAATCGTAAAATGATATAAAGAATATTCCCGTTGATATTTCTGACGCGGGTAAAGACCTTTTCAATGAGCATTTCTCTGTCCATTGCATCCATCAGAAAGTCTTTGTCTTCATTCAGAATATCCTGCGATACTTCCTGTTGAAGCTTTAGGACTTGTTTACCGATTTCGACATAATATTTTGAAACCAATACAGCATACTCGGGATGTTGCACCGAGAGGTCAAGCATGGTGTTGGAATTCGTGACGATTCTACCTAAATACTGATAGAGATAGATCATCTTTTTACTTTGGATAAGGGCAGAATTAACATTTTTCAGTTGTTGGTAAATGTATTCCTGAATGGCGATGACCTGTGCAGTTTTGTTTTTAATATCGTCATACAATTCTTTCTGTTTTTCATAAGAATCCAAAAACGTCTGTTCACTTGCCAATCGTACAGTATGGTCTTTTGTAAGCTGAGTTAATAGCTTTTCGTTGATAACAATTTGCTGACTATTTACAGAACCCCAAAAGAAGAATAGAGCTGATATGATTACGATTCTTTTCATCTTAAAAATTTTTGATGTTATTCATGATATTCTCCACAACCTGCTTATCTCGATTGACGTAATATTGAAATGCCCTTTTGTTACGTAAGACTTTGGCTTTGATATCTCTAATTTTTAAGAGCATATGGGTGGAATTTCTGCTGAGTGTTTTTACTTCTCCCAAAGCATAATCCAGTAAAATTTTACGTTCCGATTTTTCCATTTGGTTGATGGCTCCGTAAGAGAGAATGATTCCGGTTATTAACCGTGTTACCATTTGCAGGTCATCTACAAACTGTACTTGAGAAGGTAAAACCACAATAATAGAGTAGGGAGCCGTATTGATTTCTTTAATGATAGCCGTTTGATTATTGGTTATTTTGTTAATTTCCCTGCTCATGGCAATCCCTGTAGGTATTGCCTGGATAGCAAATGATACAATACGTAATCTGTCCTGAATCTTGGTCACTTTGTCTTTGAAATCATTCCACTGCGTTCTGTTTATGGCTTCTGTACCGGCATTGAGAGTCTGTTTCTGTCTCATTTCCTTTTGCCTGTCATGCTCTTTCATTGTGGCATTGATCTCCAAATTCATCATCGGAAAAGAAACATTTTCTTTTTCCCACGCCGGGGTAGAGCCACCACTCGAAGATGTGATAACCACATACACCATTGGAATTAGCAGAATTAGAAAAATCTTCTTCATTTTATTGAGTTTTAGAAATTTCGTTTATACCGATTCATAATATTTTCCACAATGCCTTTATCAGTATTGATGTATCCTGCAAACGGATTAATGGAATTCCAGAATCCCAATCGGTTGGCTTTTTCCAGTCTTAACTTGATAGCCAATAACCATAGCTTCAGGTTTTTTACATTTTCGGAAATATTATGCAGGATTTTGTAGCGGTCACCAGCAGTCGCAAGATTTAATTCTCCGGAAGCAAGAATATCTGATATATCTGTTACTATTTTCAGGCTTTGCTCATAGGTTTTTTGGGATGCTTTCACTCCGAAAATAGCATATTGCGGATGTACAGAGGCCAATTGGACTACGTCTGAAGAATAATTGTAGCATTTGTTAAGCTCGGTGTAAATCTGTTGTACCTGAATCCCGTTTTGTAAAGTCCCGGAAACTTCTTTTAACCCTTTCAGTATTTTATTCTGAATGTCGTTAGCTACGACCATCTGGGTTCCTACCCACGCCTGGGCATCTTTTAATTTGGAGGTTTCCTCAATGACATCATTCTGTTTGGCTTTCAGATTTTCCGAATACAGAATCATCGCTGCGGTTACGGTAGGATCGATGTAGGTGTTTTGTGCGTACAGCAAACTTCCGAATCCTAAAAATAATAGGCTAAACTTTTTCATACTGTTGCTTATTGATTAATTCCGAAAAACTGATTTTATGATGTTCCAATTCCTGTGAGATGACTTTAAAAACATTCTTTCCTTTATGCGTTTTCTTCATCTTTTTGTAATAGGAATTTACTTTCTGATCCAAAGGATTTTGATACAGATTGACCAGTGACACTAAGTTTTCAAGGCTGTCTCCAAAGCTTTTTAAATCAGATACAATTTGTATAAGAGCTTCATCATAGCTTCCACATTTTTGTACATAATATTCAACAGCGGATTTTTCAGGTTTTTCTGTGGTGTAGGTGAGATATTGTTCTAAGGAAACTTCATTTCCGTAGACTTCACCTTTGGAACCTCTCTTCAGATAGAATTCTTTGAAACGACTTCGCCCGAATTTGTTGTTGAGATTATTAATCGTGAAAATTTTGTTTTGTTCTACTTTGTTTAAAGAAAGTAGAGCCGCAATACGGTCAAAGTTGTCTTTGAATTTGGTCTGGTCAAGAAGAATAAATGTATCAGAATTGTTGATGATGGAATCTTTTACGACAGCATTTCCGATGATATCGTCCAGTTCCTGAGTAACCACAACCGCTTCACCCCAAAATTTCCGTACGGTCTTATAGAGATAAAGGATATATCCTCCCATCAATTTACTCGCTATCGCTTTCCACGCTTCTTCAATTATTAATGCTTTTCTGCGGTCTTTTCTAAGGCGCATTTTCTGAATGAACGTATCCATGATAATCAGCGTTACAATTGGAAACAGCTTGGGGTTATCTTTTACATTGTCGATTTCAAAAACGATAAATGGCTCATCAAAAAGTGTATTGTCAGCAGATTCGTTTAGAGTGGTTCCATATCTTCCTCCTTTGTAAAAGTCTTTCAGAACAAATAGAAAAGTTCGAAGATTGAATTCATTCTCATTGATTTTATGCTTTTTGTTATTGAGATAAATCGGAAGAAACTTATCGCAGTAGTCATAAAAGCCATTGAATGACAGTTCCTGAACCGCTAATTTTTTTTCTAATTCCTTAATTTTTTTGATGATGGAATATCGGATAGATTTGTTCCAATCTTCAGCATTTTCAGGACGTTTTACAATTTCATCGTATTTAATGAGAATCAGTTGTGATTCATTGTAAACCTTTCTTTTATCTTCATGTGAAAGAGTTTCATAGGCTTCATAAATTTTATAAAATTCTTCACTGTCATAATCGGGATTATTTCTGTTTTTATCTGGATGATGAAGCATTAATAATTTTCTGCCTTTTTCTTTGACTTCTTCCGTTGTTGCATCGAATGGAATTCCAATAATGTCGTAATAGGTTTTTACGGTGTATTCATTTTCTAATGCAGCTTCAATTTCTTCTTCGTAGATATTGTATTTTTGAAGATGTAACAGCAGTTCTTCTGAATCTTTAGATTCATACCACCCAGTTCCCGCATTGAAATACTGATGATAATACGACATCAGCACATTGTCCAAAATGGATTTCTGTTCGGAAGACAACACTGCTTCAGGACCTTTCCAAATGAGGAAAATCAGATTGACCAAAAATTCGATTTTCTCGATATTGAACTCTTTCTTGTCCATCAGAAAAGGATTCATGGTGATAGGTTTTTCTTCAGTGTACTGAATGTACCTTCCGCCTTTGTATTTACACGTTCCGGAATAGGAATCTCCTGTGTCAACAATCACGACATCATAATTGTAGGTCAAATATTGCTCAATGATATTGTTCATTAGAAACGATTTTCCTGAACCTGAAGGACCTAACACGAATTTATTCCGGTTGTTGATTCTTCCTGTTTTCATCGGTAAATCTGAAGGGTCTACTTTTAAAGGAACCCCTTGTCGGTCTGTAAATCTCAGGTAGAAATTAGATTCTTCGTTCACGGGATAACTTTCTTTAAAAAAAAAACACAAGGCCGCTTCGCTTGTCGTCATAAATAAATCATACTCTCTAAGTTCCGTAGCATTGCCCGGAATGGCTGCCCGAAAGAGTTCCAGCTGGTTATAGGCATTCTTGGATACAATGATTCCTTTTGTGAAGAGCTTATTTTCAATCAGGGACTGTATCCCTTCCATTTTTTCCAGAGTGTTTGTTGAAAATAGTAGCGAAAAATGAGCATTAACTACCAACTGTCCGTCAACAGCTATATTATGAAGCAGAGTTTCAATTTCTTCTGCTATAATCGCATTGGACGGAGAATTGTTGGCCGCTCCTTCATGCTTTTTTTTCTTTTTATCGAGTTCCCTTTGCTGTTGTGCCTGCGGTGGAATGGTAATAACTTGATTGTAAATAATCGTTTCGTAATCTTCCAGTTCATTAATAAAGGTAAAATTATCAACGGCTGTTTCTGAGGCCGCTCCATTTCCTCCCAATAGGGAATAGGGTTCAATTTCAGAAGGAAGATCAATATTTTCTACATCGACGTAAGAAATGTTTTTAACGAATCGGTTTCCGATTTGGAGATATTCATTGGTCGATTTAATATTATCAAAGACAGGTGCATCTGAAAATTTCATGGACAATACTCCGGAAATGTAATATTCAAAATCTTTCTCAAACAAAAACTCGGGTTCACAATCGTTCTGCTTCAAAAGCATAAAAACTTTTTGACATTTATCACGAAGTTCTTTATAGCCTTTTTCCGAAAAATTGTAGTGTTTGTTATTTTTTTTGAGGTTGTCGTCCACAATATCGGTGAACAACAACACGGTTTCTATCGTTTTAAAAAGTCTTCCGTCAAAATGTTCGGAATATTTTTGTTGGAGAAATTGGTTGGAGGGTTCCGCAGCATATCTTTTCTTGGTGAAAATATCGAGTTTTTGTACAATTCTTCCTTCTCCAATAATGGATACTACCTGATTGAGAACCGTATGGGAATTCAGATATTGATCAGGATCTGCTGAATATTGCTCCACAACATTTTTTATTCTGATTCCTATAATTGGATTTCCATATTGCCCAAACAACACGTCAAAATCCCAACCGTAATCCTTTCCGTAATCGTATCCGATAAAAGGAATATTAAATGCCTGTTTTTTTTGTAGTGCCATTTTTTGAAAGTCTTTTGTTGTTTAATCTTTTTGGAAAAATGAATATGTGGTCAAAGTTTTTGGTTTTGTCATACAAACCGTTTTTGTCCTGCCTTTTGAAGATGTAATAAACGCCACCTCCGGTTACAGCAAGTCCTAATAAAGAACCTAATAGACCGAATTTGGATAATATAAGCGCTGCAATGACACCGCTTCCGATGACTCCTACTACATAAAAAATGTATTTTCCTTTGAGTCCGAAGAATACAAGGGGTTTTTTAAGCCCCTTGTAGAGATAGAATCCCATATTAGGCAAAGAATGCAGTTACAAATTCCGGAACGACAATGAGGAAAATCATGGCTCCTCCGT
>DAMDNI010000143.1:0-7824 GCA_032083825.1 Bergeyella sp.
GTTGTACTCTGCAGTTTTGCCGGGTCTAGGACAATCTTACAACAAAAAATACTGGAAAATCCCAATTGTATGGGGAGCGATTGGAACAGGTGTAGGCATTATCCTTTGGAATGATAAACAATACAAACGCTATCGTACTGCTTTTGTCGCAGAATTAAATGGCCTTCCGCACGAATTTTCTGACATCAACGGGATTACTGCCGAAGCTTTGGGAAGAACGCAGGATCGGGCAAAAAGACAGCGTGACTATGCGATCGCAGTTACTGGGCTTGTCTATGTCCTTAATATTGTAGATGCAGTTGTAGATGCGCATCTTTACGAAGGAAAACATGATCCGGATCTGGCATTGAAACCGACTGTGATTTATGATGAATTTGCGAAGCAAAATACAAAAGCAGGATTAAGTCTGAGTTTCAGGTTTTAATTAAAATAGATTATAAAATAATAGTAAGAATAATATGAAAATAGCATTGGTTGGATACGGAAAAATGGGAAAAATAATTGACGAAATTGCGACCAAAAGAGGTCATGAAATCGTTGCCCGTTTGCAGGAAACACCAACTGCCCAAAACCTGAATAACGCTGATGTCGCCATTGAGTTTTCTCAGCCTGAGGCAGCATTTAATAACATCAAAGTCTGTCTTGAAAACAAAATTCCCGTGGTATGCGGAACAACAGGCTGGCTCGCTCATAAGCCCGAGGCTGAAAGAATTGCGCATGAAAATGGAACCGGATTTTTATACGGTTCTAATTTTAGTTTAGGAGTGAATTTGTTTTTTGCCCTTAATGAAAAGCTTTCTGAAATGATGAAGAATTTTGGAGGATACAACGTTCAGCTGGAAGAGATTCATCATATTCATAAAAAAGATGCACCAAGCGGAACTGCTATTTCCCTGGCAGATGGAATTATAAAAAATGATCCGAGATTCAATGCATGGAAATTGGAAGAGACCAAAGATGACCAATTAGGAATTTTTGCAATCCGTGAAGATGAAGTTCCGGGGACACACAGCGTTTTTTATAAAAGCGAAGTCGACGAAATCGAAATTAAACATACAGCATATAACCGGAATGGCTTTGCATTGGGAGCTGTAATTGCTGCAGAATGGATCAAAGGGAAAGCCGGTAATTTTACAATGAAAGATGTTCTCGGACTCTAAAATGTAACAAATCTATCAAAACAAAAACTAATAAGACCAAACAAAACCGTCTGCTAAAAGCGATACTATGAATTATTTTATTACTTATACTTTTTATGTCCTTGTTCTTTCTGTATTAATGGGGCTTTCCAGCTGGAAATTGTTTAAAAAGATGGGATACAATCCATTTTTTGCATTTGTGCCATTTTACAATTATTTCATTATTCTTAAAGAAACCGAAAATCCGAAATGGTGGACGATCATGTCTTATCTTCCGATTGTCGGGCCGATTATGATGTCTGTTTTCCATCTTTTTCTGATGAGAAAATTTGGGAAAGATTCCTTTACTCAAAAGCTTTTGACAGTTTTTCTTCCGTTTATTTATTTAGCAGTTGTCAACTACGGACAAGATACGGAAATCAAACAAAAAGAGCAGGAATATTTACTTCCCGGAGAAGAGGAACAGAAGAAGAAAAAAGAATCCTTCATTGGTTCTATTACATTTGCGGTTGTATTTGCAACGATTATCCATACCTTTTTGATTCAGCCTTTCGGAATCCCTACAGGTTCCATGGAAAGAACACTTTTGGTAGGAGATTTTCTTTTTGTAAACAAACTGAATTATGGTTACAGAATGCCAATGCGCCCTCTTGCAATTCCTTTTTTACAAGGAACGATTAAAGATACAGGAGAAAAAGGAAATCCTAAAGATGATCCGAAATCTTATGTAAATGCGGTAAGCCTTCCATATTTCAGGTTTCCGGGTTGGGAAAAAATTGAGAGAAACGATATTGTTGTATTCAATTATCCTCAGGATTCTGTACACACAGCCATTGATAGAAAGGATCCTTATGTGAAAAGATGCGTTGCTATTGCAGGTGATATAATCGAATTTCGAGAAGGCAGGCTTTTCGTAAATGGAAAAGCAGAACGTAAAATGGGAGACCAGGAAATGCAGCACGCTTATATTGTGGAATCTGACCAACAGCTTGATATTCCCGGATTATTCAAAATTTATGGTTTTTTACCTGTCAATGAACTGCAGACCAATCAAGGTTTTGAATATAAATTTCAGGGATTAACAGACAAAATTGCTAAGGATATCAAAAATATTCCCGGAGTAAGAACTGTTACAGAGCATATTTATCCTAAAGATTATGCTGCTGTAAATCATAAATTCAATTATGACAAGACCGCTTTCACCAAAAATATTGATACGGCGCAATCTATTTTTCCAATCAATAAATCATGGAATCAGGATTGGTACGGGCCTTTAAAAATTCCTACAAAAGGTGATATTGTGACCATTAATAAAGAAACACTTCCGACTTACAGATGGATTATTTCGGAATATGAGCACAATCATCTTGAAGAAAAAAATGGCAAAATATATATAAACAACCAGGAAGCCAGCCAATATACTATTAAGCAAAATTATTACATGATGATCGGAGACAACCGGGATGCGTCTTTAGATGCCCGTTTTTTCGGATTTGTACCTGAAGAAAACATCATCGGAAAACCTATGTTTACATGGATGAGTTTGCAAGGAGCTTTCGCAGATAAAGGTTCAGATTATCAGGCACCTTTCAAAGTCCGTTGGGAAAGAATGTTCAAAGCAACCAATACAGGAGAAGCCCATAAAACATCTTATTGGTGGATTGCGGTGATTATTCTTGTTTTATTCTTCGGTTGGGAACAGATCGTAAGGATTTTTAAGAAAAAAGAAACGGAAGAATAATGGCAAACAAAGCACTTTTTCCGGTCTTTTATTTGCCGCCAGTTTCTTGGTTTTCATATTTTTTGGAAGAGAATACAGACGTTGAATTCGAACAGTTTGAAAATTTTCCAAAACAGACATACAGGAACCGAACCAATATCTACGGAGCAAATGGTAAACTTTCACTCATTATTCCGATCAAACATAATGGTAAAAGAATCATAAAAGATATTGAAGTTTCTGATGCTGAAAACTGGCGTGCACTTCACTGGAAATCTATCAAGAATGCATATCAAAGTTCTCCGTATTTTGAATATTATGAAGATCAGCTGAAAACCATTTTTGAAAATGAAGAAACCTCGCTGTTAAAATTTAACCTGTTTGCATTGAAGGTTATCCTGAAAATTTTAAAATCCGAAAAGGCATACGATTTGAATGCAGAATATTCGGAAAATCCGGATGCTGCAGATTACAGGAATGAATTTTCAGCGAAGCATCCCCAGAATTATGGCTATGAAGAATATTACCAGACCTTTTCTGATAAGCTTGGCTTTCTAGAAAATTTATCGGTTCTCGATCTTCTTTGCAATAAAGGGCCAGAAAGTATAACCTATCTCAAAAATATTAAAACAAATATCACCAAATGAAAAAATTAGTAATTGCAGCATCGTTTTTTGCAGGGATTAATTTTGCTTTTTCACAGGCAACTGCTGAGGTTTCAGTAGATCCAATGAAAGATCAGGATCTCATGACTTGGTATCACAAAGATTTTTCAAAAACCAATGTACATGGTATAAATACCGCAAATGCATATAAATTTCTTGAATCAAAAGGATTAAAACCAAAAACTGTTGTTGTCGGAGTTCTGGACAGCGGAGTAGAAGTAGATCATCCTGGTTTAGTGAAAAATATGTGGAAAAACCCCAACGAAATCCCCAACAACGGAAAAGATGATGACGGAAACGGATATATTGACGATATCTACGGATGGAATTTCCTTGGCGGAAAAAACGGGGACATCGATGTCGACAATATGGAAGTTACCCGGGTTGTCAAAAAATATCAGCCTATTTTTGAAGGCCCAGATTCATCCGTCAATAAAGCCAATCAAGCCAAAATGCCGGAAGAATTTGAAATGTATATGAATTCTAAGCAGAATTTTACAAAAAAAAGCATCGAGGCAAAAAAGAATTTTGAATTTTACAGCAAGCTCAACAGCCTTGTTCCTGTAATGGAAAAGCTCTTGGGAGATAAAAACCTTTCCACCGAAACCTTGTCTTCGTTGAAACCTGCCAATCAGGATGAAGCATTTGCTGCTCAGATTTTGCAGCAGGTAAATAATGATCCGGCAGTTACGGGAAAATCTGCTCAGGAAGTCGGAAAATATATGTCTGACCAAATGAAGGAAGCTTTAGATTATTATGGTCCGCAGGCAACAAAACAATATAATCTTGACTTTGATCCCAGAGCGGAAATTGTAGGTGACAACTACGATGATTATTCCGAAAAATATTACGGAAACAATCATTACGAAGGACCAGATGCAAAACACGGAACTCACGTTGCCGGAATCATTGCCGGTCTTCCAAACGGAAATGAAATTCAGTATGGTGTCGCTTCCAAAGTTGCTAAAATCATGACGGTAAGAACAGTTCCTGATGGTGATGAAAGAGATAAAGACATTGCCAATGCTATCCATTATGCTGTTGACAACGGAGCTAAAATCCTCAATATGAGTTTCGGAAAACCAGCTTCACCGGGTAAAAAATATGTTTGGGATGCATTTCAGTATGCAAAAGACAAAGGAGTACTTTTGGTAAAAGCTGCGGGTAATGACAATGAAGATTTAGCAGAACACACATATTATCCTACTAATTTTAAAAATGTTGCCGACGAAAAACCTTTCATTGATAATATGATCGTCGTAGGTGCCAGCACCAATGATAATGAAATGCTAAGAGCAGATTTCTCAAACTATAATCAAAAACTGGTGAATGTTTTTGCCCCTGGAGAAAAAATCTATTCAACCGTTCCTGATGGAAAATACGAATATCTACAGGGGACTTCAATGGCATCTCCAGTTGTCGCAGGTGCAGCAGCAGTGCTTTTAGCATATATGCCAAGCCTGAAACCAGAGCAGATCATCGAATCTTTAACAAAAACAGCAAATAAATCTTCTGTGAATGCAATGTTATCTAAAGATACCAACGGTAGATTTGATATGATTTCTCAGGCTGGCGGAGTTATCGATCTTGAAAAGGCAGCAGAATATGCTTATGACAATTTTTATAAAAATTCACCACAAAGCAAAGTGAATAAATCTACCGCTCCTCAAAAAAAGGCACCCGTAAAAAAGAAAACAACTTACAATAAAACAAAACTTTAGATAACAGGGATAGCCGGAGCTTTAATCTCTATGTCTTGTTCCTCTGCAAAAACTGCGCAGACCAACCGTGCAGAATTTTTGAAACTAAAAGGAAATTGGGAAATTACCTCTGTAAATTATGATAAGGAGTACAGAGTGAAGCCTTTTGATGAAGGCGCAGATGCACAATGCTGGGTAGGAAGCCAATGGAAACTGGTTCCGAATAATTGGACAGGGACTTATTCCATCAACGGTGGAGGAGATTGCCCAACCGTAACACAGCCTATTAAATTTGAAGTATTAAACGGATCTCAGTTTCAGTTTAAAAAAATCGCTGACGGTACAAAAGCAAAACAAAATCTTGCAGGTTATACATTAAATCTTATCAGCCAGACTGAAGACCAGTTTTCTTTGGAACAAAATATCCCTTCAGGAGGAGAAAATGTAAGAGTGGTATATAACTTTCAGAAAGTTTCTCAATAATTATTTACTTTAAATTAAAATTTATTTTAAAAATATAAACTATGAAATTTATTAATAAATCAAATATTGCCGCATTATTCCTTTCAGCAGGATTACTGCTTACAAGTTGTGAAAGTGTACAGAATGCAAATAGTCAGCAGAAAGGTACTGCAATTGGTGCAGCGGCTGGTGCTGTTTTAGGAGGCGTTTTAGGGAATAATATCGGAAAAGGCGGAAATACTGCAGCTGGTGCTGTTTTAGGAGGAATTGTCGGAGGTGTTGCTGGAAACGTCATTGGTAAAAAAATGGATAAGCAAGCAAAAGAAATTCAGGAAACATTACCAGGCGCAGAAGTAGAAAGAGTAGGAGAAGGAATTAAGGTTACATTGAAAGAAAATATGGTAAACTTTGGATTCGATTCCTCTGATCTTACAGCAGGTGCAAAAGCGAATTTAGATAAACTTGCACAGGTTTTGGTTAACAATCCTGATACAAATATCAATATCTACGGATATACCGACAGCAAAGGTAGTGATGACTATAACCTTAAACTTTCTGAAAGAAGAGCAAACTCAGTGAAAGCATATTTGGTTTCTAAAGGAATTGCCTCTTCCAGAATGGTGTCAAAAGGACTTGGAGAAAGCGAGCCTGTCGCAACCAACGATACAGATGCCGGAAGAGCCGAAAACCGTCGTGTAGAATTTGCCATTACAGCAAACCAGGAAATGATTAATGACGCGAACAGCGGAAATTAAAATTTTACATCAATATATTAACCTTTAACCGCTTCGGCGGTTTTTTTTATTTTAAAATCATTATTTTTGTATCTGTTTTATTGGCATAAATGACGAAATATCTAAAACTATTAAGAGTCGAGCAATGGGTGAAAAACCTTTTCGTTTTTACGGCTCTCTTTTTTGCAGGAAAAATTACAGATATTGATCTCTTCACCAAAAGTGTTTTTGCATTTTTTGTATTTTCCTTTGCTGCAAGTATTATTTATATCATCAATGATTACAGCGATATAGAATCCGACAAGAAACATCCGGAAAAAAGAACCCGGCCGTTAGCAAGCGGGGCAATTTCTAAAAATTCTGCGAAAGTTATTTTAGCCTCACTGATAATACTGGATGTTTTGCTTGTATTTGCAGGGCAATATTTTTTCAAGCAGAATCTTTTGAAATTTTCTACCATTATTCTGACGTATTTCGTTATGAATATTGCTTATACTTTTAGATTGAAACATGTGGCGATTATTGATGTATCAATTATAGCAACAGGATTCGTACTGCGGGTTTTAGCCGGAGGTTACATTACCGGAATCGAAATTTCGCAATGGGCCATTTTGCTTACATTCGTTTTGGCATTGGTATTAGCAATCGGCAAAAGAAGAGGAGAACTGATCAATGCGCAGATTTCTGGTAAAACACGCAAAGCTTTGGATGGCTATAATGTTCAGTTTGCAGATATTGCGCTTTCCATGAGCTGTACTTTGGTGATTGTATGCTATCTTATGTTTACACTTTCTCCGGAAGTTCAGCAGAGATTTCATAAAAGAGTGTTTTATACCGTTCTTTTTGTTGTATTTGCGATTTTGCGGTATTTGCAGCAGACATTGGTGCATAACCGTACAGAATCTCCTACCAAGATTATTTACAGAGACCGTTATATCCAAATTACACTAATTCTTTGGCTGATAGCGTTCTTACTTCAAATTTATTTTAAATAATGAAGCCCAATTATGTCCAAAAAGTCACCAACTGGGGGAATTTCCCTGTGGTGGAAAAAGAAATGAGGTCTGAAGATTCTCTTTCAGGAATTCAGACATTTGTAAAAAACCATAATGAAGTCATTGCGAGAGGAAACGGAAGATGTTATGGCGATGCTTCACTTGGAGAAAATATATTTTCTACCAAAAGGCTGAACAAATTTATCAGTTTTGACCGCTTAAACGGAATTATAGAATGCGAATCAGGCGTTTTACTATCAGAAGTTTTAGAAGTAACAGTTCCGCAAGGCTATTTTTTATATGTTACTCCCGGAACCAAATTTATTTCCGTTGGAGGTGCAATTGCCTCAGATGTTCATGGTAAAAATCATCATGCTGAAGGCTGTTTTTCCGAATATGTTACTGAATT
>DAMDNI010000144.1:0-7817 GCA_032083825.1 Bergeyella sp.
TCCCAAAATTGCTTTCGGTTTTACCCCTTTTGCAACTGCATCTTCAACAATTGAAGCAGCTCTCGATAAATCTTCGTAAGATGAGTTGGTACAAGAACCGATTAATGCCCATTCAACTTCCAAAGGCCAGCCGTTTGCTTCAGCTTTTGCTCTAAATTCTGCAACAGGAGTCGCTAAATCCGGAGTAACTGGCCCATTTAAATGCGGAGTTAATTCTGAAAGGTTAATTTCAATTAATTGATCGAAATATTTTTCGGGATTGGCGTAAACTTCAGCATCTCCGGTTAAATGTTCTGCAATTCTATCGGCTGCGTCTACTACATCTTGCCTTCCTGTTGCGGAAAGATATCTTCTCATAGAATCATCATACCCGAAAGTAGAAGTTGTAGCTCCGATTTCTGCTCCCATATTGCAGATTGTGCCTTTTCCGGTTGCAGAAAGTGATTCTGCTCCTTCGCCGAAATATTCTACGATGCATCCGGTGCCGCCTTTTACGGTCAGAATTCCTGCAACTTTTAGAATAACGTCTTTTGCGGAAGTCCAGCCGGACATTTTCCCGGTTAATTTCACACCGATGAGTTTTGGCATTTTCAGTTCCCAAGCCATTCCTGCCATTACGTCTACCGCATCAGCTCCACCAACTCCGATGGCAACCATACCTAAGCCTCCTGCATTTACCGTATGAGAATCTGTTCCGATCATCATTCCTCCAGGGAAAGCATAATTTTCTAAAACCACTTGGTGAATAATTCCGGCGCCTGGTTTCCAAAAACCAATTCCGTATTTGTCGCAAACTGAACTCAAGAAATTAAAAACTTCCGAGTTTTTGTTTATTCCTTCCTGCAAATCTGCTTCTGCTCCAACTCTTGCCTGAATCAGGTGGTCTGCGTGAGCAGTCGAAGGAACGGCAACTTTTGCTTTTCCTGCCTGCATAAATTGTAAAAGTGCCATCTGCGCTGTTGCATCTTGCATGGCAACTCTGTCCGGAGCGAAATCTACATAGGAATTTCCTCTTTCATATTCTTGGGTTGCGTTTCCTTCCCACAAATGCGTGTAAAGGATTTTTTCTGAAAGTGTCAACGGTTTTCCCACAATTAGTCTTGCCGCAGCAACTCTTTCGGGGTAACGTTCGTACACTTTTTTGATCATGTCAATGTCGAATGTCATATCTATTTTAATTTTTCTTTTCAATAAATCTTCCGCTTTTTAATGACGGAAAATACGTAGTACAATCATCAAATTTTATTCCTACGCTGACAGGATAGGATAAATACGATCAATGATTACTATAATTAAATAAATATCAAGGTAAGAAAAAAATAAAATTCTTATCATTGACATACGTTAAAATAATTATCATTAGCCTTAAATTAGAACTGTTCTAAACAAAAAAAGAAAGATTTTAGTCCTTTTGGATTTAAAATCTTTCTTATAATTTTAAAAAGTCTTTCGACTATTAATGAATACTATTTAATGACCAACTGCTACCAATTCTTTGATTGGAGGGACGAAAGTCGTCAGATTGATTCCTTCAACTGCCGCTTTATATTCGTCAATGTTTGGAATTCTTCCGATGATAGCCGATAAAACAACTACAGGAGTTGAAGCCAATAGAGATTCTCCTTTTTTACGTTCAGAATCTTCCACAACTCTTCCTTGGAAGAGTCGGGTAGAAGTTGCCAAAACAGTATCTCCTTTTTCAGCTTTTTCCTGATTACCCATGCAAAGATTGCAGCCAGGGCGTTCAAGGTACATCATATTTTCGTATTGAGTACGAGCTTCGCCTTTTGGTGCATTATCATTGAATTCGAAACCGGAATATTTTTCCAATAATTCCCAGTCGCCTTCGGCTTTTAATTCATCGATGATATTATAAGTAGGAGCAGCCACAACCAAAGGTGCTCTAAATTCTACTTTTCCGTTTTGTTTTTCAAGATTTCTCAACATTTGAGAAACGATTTTCAAATCGCCTTTGTGAACCATACAAGATCCCACAAAACCAAGATCCACTTTTTTCTCACCTCCATAATAAGTAAGATCTCTGATGGTATCGTGAGTATATCTTTTAGAAACATCGTCATTGTTTACATCCGGGTCAGCAATCATTGGTTCAATGATGATGTCTAGATCAACCACAACTTCAGCATAATATTTGGCATTATCATCAGGAGTGAGCGCAGGCTTTTCACCGGATTTAATCTCAGCAATTCTCTTATCTGCTTTATTGATGAGGCCTTGAAGAACTTGTCTGTGATTATCCATACCTTTGTCGATCATGATCTGGATTCTTCCTTTTGCAATTTCCAAAGATTCTATTAAAGTATCATCTTCAGAAATACAGATAGAAGCTTTTGCTTTCATTTCAGCAGTCCAGTCTGTAAATGTAAATGCTTGATCTGCAGGAAGTGTTCCGATGTGAACTTCAATGATTCTTCCTTGAAAAACATTTTCTCCTCCAAATTGTTTCAACATTTGAGCCTGAGTTGCATGAACAACATCACGGAAATCCATGTGTTCTTTCATATCTCCTTTAAACGTTACTTTCACAGATTCGGGGATCGGCATTGATGCTTCACCTGTTGCCAAAGCAAGAGCAACAGTTCCTGAGTCAGCTCCGAAAGCAACTCCTTTGGACATTCTTGTATGAGAGTCACCTCCAATGATGATTGCCCATTCGTCAATGGTAATATCATTCAGAACTTTGTGAATAACATCTGTCATTGAATGGTATTCTCCTTTCGGGTCACGAGCTGTGATCAAACCGAAATCGTTCATGAATTTCATTAATTTAGGAATATTAGCCTGAGCTTTTTTATCCCAAACTGATGCTGTATGGCAACCTGATTGATAAGCGCCGTCAACAATTGGGGAAATTACAGTTGCAGCCATAGATTCCAATTCCTGAGAAGTCATTAAACCTGTTGTATCCTGAGAACCAACGATGTTAACTTCTACACGAACATCTGAGCCTGCATGTAAAACTTTACCCGGAGTCAAACCGACAGCATTTTTATTAAAAATTTTTTCTACTGCAGTAAGGCCTTGTCCTTCAATAGAAATTTCCTTTGATGGGGCAAAAACGACAGGGGCTTCAATTCCTAAAACCTGAGCGGCAATTGTCTGGATTTTTTTACCAAATACGATTGCGTAAGATCCTCCAGCTTTGATGAATTCCATTTTTTGAGGAGTCAGTGCCTTAGAAATGTCGATTAATTCCTGGTCGCCGTTATATAATTTTTTTGTTTTGGTATTAATGGTAAGAACAGTTCCTGTAGCTACAGAATATGCTTCTTCAAGAATAACTTCACCGTTTTCGTTACGAATTGGATTTCCATTTTCGTCAACCTTTTTTACCCAGTTTTTAAGATCAATACCAATTCCTCCTGTAACATCTACTGTTGTAAGGAAAATAGGAGAAATTCCATTTGTTCCTCCAACAATCGGGGCTATATTTACAAAAGGGATATAAGGGCTTGCCTGTTTCCCTGTCCAAAGAGCTACGTTATTCACACCCGACATTCTGGATGAGCCTACTCCCATTGTTCCTTTTTCTGCAATCAGCATCACGCTTGCATAAGGATGTTGCGCTTGCAATGCTTTTATTTCTTCTTGTTGTTGAGGCGACATCATACATTTACCGTGCAGTTCGCGGTCAGAACGAGAGTGTGCCTGATTTCCCGGAGATAATAAATCGGTAGAAATATCTCCCTCGGCAGCGATATAAGTTATGACTTTAATTTCTTCAGGAACTTCAGGTAATTCTGTGAAAAACTCTGCATTAGCATAGCTTTCAAGAATTTCTTTTGCAATTGCATGATCCTCTTTAAAGGCCTCCTTCAAACGATCGGTATCGGCTTCATAAAGGAAAACCTGTGTCTTAAGAACATTTGCGGCTTCTTTTGCAATTGATGAATTTTCACCTAAAGCTAAATCCAGTAAAACTTCAATTGAAGGACCTCCTTTCATATGAGATAACAGCTCAAATGCAAAAGCAGGCGTTATTTCTTCTATTACGAATTCTCCTAGAATGATTTCCTTTAAAAATTTGGCTTTCACACCAGCAGCACTGGTTGTTCCGGGTAAGGTGTTGTAAATGAAAAAATTAAGAGAATCTTTACGATATTCGTTATTAGAATCCTTGATTTGTAGAATGATTTCACTTAATAATTCTGCGCTGTCAATTGGTTTTGGATGAAGTCCCTGTTTTTTCCGTTCGTCAATCTCTTGGATGTAATCCTGATAAATATTCATAATAATAGAAGTCTTTTCAATTTAAGGGTAGATTTATGATGTTGTCACTTGGTTTTTATCAATTTATAGAATTCGTAAACAATTATTCATTTAATAATCTTTAAATATTTTTTGTAATATCAAGGCTGAGATTATATTTATTGAACTCTACATATTCAAAATGAATCATAAATCGTACAAAATTATGAAAAATTAAACTTTTTTTAGATGGAAGTTATTTAGATTGTATATAAATTATATGAAAGTTTTCTATATTTGTTCAAAACAAAAAAATAATACTATGGAAGTAAATCAGCAAACATCGCAGCAAGGTTTTCCGCCAAAATCGTGGCTGGTAGAATCTATTCTGGTAACTATTTTCTGCTGCCAGATTTTAGGAATTATAGGCATTATCAATGCAGCGTCAGTAGAGTCAAAATTTTACAGAGGAGATATTGCCGGAGCTGAAAGTGCGTCGAGAACGGCAAAACAAATGGTGATTTGGTCTGTTGTCAGCGGCGTTCTTATTATAGGACTGATTGTGCTGATTTATGGAGGTCTTATTTTTGGAGCACTTGCAAGCGGTTCGTATCATTAAAAATTTAAAGTTCTTTTTAATACCTGTTATTATCGCCGGATCGGGATATGTTTACTACAATTTCAGTCCGGCTGAGGATTCATTTTTTCTAAAGTGCCCGTTTAAAATGATGACTGGTTTAGAGTGTCCGGGTTGTGGATCTCAGCGTGCAGTGCATGAGCTGCTTCATTTGAATATTGGGAAAGCGTTTCAGTATAATCCTTTGATGGTAAGCGCAATTCCTTACCTGGCTTTGGGATTTTTGTTTAATATTGAAAGTGTAAAAACCAGATTCCCGAAGACAAGGAAGTTTTTTTTCGGAACCAGAACGATATATTTGATTCTATTGATTATTCTCATTTTTTTTATTTTCAGGAATTTATAAATTCTTATTTTTGGCAGCGATTTTGCAAATGGTGAGTTTATGAAGAAAATGTCAGCAGTATGTTTTTTGGTTTTGTCGGTTTTTGTTTTCGCACAATCAAAAAAAGCTGTAAAAAAAATACCTGTTCAGAAAGTAATTCCAAAAAACGATTTGGAAAAAATCAATGATTCTATTCCGGATCTCATCCCACAGAGAGTAAACGGGAAATTAGGATTTGTCAACCAAAAAGGGAAAATGATCATTAAGCCGGAATATAATTTCGGAACTTTTTTCTGGGAAGACTGCAATCTGCTGAATTCTCCGGATGAAAAGCTGAGAAAATTCGGAACCGCAGATTACGCCTCTGTAACCGCAGATGATAAAGACTACAGAATCGATAAGACCGGAAAAAAAGTGTATACTTTTAAAAAAGAAGATTTAGGACAATGTCCGGCAATTTACCGCGAAAGTATATTTCAGCCATATATTCAGCAGGGTTTTTACGGGATTGTAGAAGGCGCTAAATTTTCTGATCCCAAAGATTACAGGCAGTTTTCTATTTATCCGCAATATCAATATCTTCATGTAATGGAAAGCAGTGATTTGAAGAATCCGATGATCATTGCATCCATAAACGATCTTTTCGGAGTGATTGATATTCACAACAATATTATTATCCCTTTTGAGTATGCGGACATCAAACGCAATTTCAGTTGGAGAATGGCCAGAATGTTTGAAGTAACAAAGGATGGAAAAAACTATTATTTCATTGATTCAAAAAATAAAGCATATTAATTAAATATTTTGTAATTTCGCATTCAGAAATTTAAGGGGTGCTGTAACAAGCTGAGATTATACCCGATGAACCTGGAACAGGTAATGCTGTTTAGGGAAATTAAAAAATGTAACAATCCCACAATGTAGCAATGTAACAATTCTTCATTTGTAGATTATCAGATCGTTAAATTGTTACATTAACCATAATCGCCCCTTTTATTCCAATAAATTTTTAACAAACAAAATTTAAAAGAATGAAAGGATTTATTTTTTCAGGGCTGTTCATCAGCTCACTTTACCTTGCGCAGAATCAGCCGCAGGATTCTTTAAAAATTCAGCAGATAGAGGCTGTTAATTTCACAAAAAGGTTGCCTGTTGCCAAAGAAATCATTAATGTACAGAAAGATCTCGACCGGAAAAATCTCGGACAAGATTTGCCTGTTTTGCTGCAGAACCAGACCTCGGTAATCTCTACCTCAGATGCGGGAAATGGTGTTGGATACACAGGTTTCAGAATTCGTGGAGTTGGAGGAAATTCCATTAATGTGATGCTAAATGGCATTCCTTATAACGATTCCGAATCGCAGGGTACATTTTTCGTCAATGTTCCGGATCTTACCAGTTCTGCTTCACAAATTATTATTCAGCGCGGAGTCGGAACGTCTTCTAACGGTGTTTCTGCATTCGGAGCAAGTGTGAATGTGATTTCAAAAGATCCGGATGATAAATTTTATGTAAAAACAGATGATAGTTACGGCTCTTTCAACACCTACAAATATTCTGCGGAGATTGGTTCGGGGAAGTTTTGGAAAGACCGGCTGTCTTTAATGGGACGCTATACCAATATCCATTCTGACGGATATATTGATCGTGCTTCTTCGGATTTGCATTCTTACAATTTTTCAGCCTTGTTTGAAGAAAATAAAACCAGAATCCGTTTCCTTGCCTTCGGAGGAAAAGAAAAAACATATCAGGCTTGGAATGGGATTGATAAAGCCACTTGGGAAACGAATCCGAAATTCAATCCTTCCGGCGCAATTTATGATGAAAATTGGGAAAATATCGTAGGATTTTATGACAACGAAACCGATAATTACAGGCAAAATCATTATCAGTTACTATGGAATCAGAATTTCAATGAAAAATGGAATCTAGAAACCACTTTACATTATACAAAAGGAAAAGGCTATTACGAAAATTACAAGCAGGGAGATCCTTTTGCAAGATATAATCTGCCGGATTTCAATGGCGAAGAATATTCAGATTTTATTCGTAAAAAATGGCTTAATAATGATTTCTATGGAATTGTTTCCACGCTTTACGGAAAACTTGGAAATGTGGATGTGAATTTCGGAGCAGTTGCAAATCAATATTACGGAAGGCATTTCGGGAATGTAGACGGAGTTTTTGTCCCGGAAATACAAGGACATGAATATTACAGAAATAATTCTTTGAAAAACGAATTGTCTGGTTTTGCAAAAGCTATTGTGAAAGTAGATGCGTTTGAATTGTTCGGAGATGTACAGCTTAGAAATATTGATTATACAACTCATGTTGTTCTTCAGGGAGATGAGGAAGGCGTGAATTTATCAAAGAACTGGCTTTTCTTCAATCCGAAAGTGGGAATAAGCTATGGCATCAATTCCGGAAGGATTTTCTTTTCTTATGCGCATGCTCATCGGGAGCCAAACCGGGATGATCTTTTTGCAAATCCTCAGACACAGGCAGAAAAACTTCATGATTTTGAAGCCGGGATCGAGAAAATCTTCGGAAAAGTACAGCTTTCTGCAAATGCTTATTATATGAGATACGTCAATCAGTTGGTTTTGACGGGAGCGATTAACAATGTCGGAGCTTTTATCCGTGCTA
>DAMDNI010000145.1:0-2214 GCA_032083825.1 Bergeyella sp.
GATTTATAGATTTTCTGAATAGTGGGTTGCATTAAGGTATAAACACCCGTTTGTGGCGTCATATCTCCCCAGGATTCTAACCAGTTAGCAACCGGAATTACTGCTTTCGCAGCTTTGTACATTTCGTTCTTTTTGTCAACCGTAGCGATTACATAAGGAACTTTTTTTACTGCGGCTTCAAATGCTGCTCCTTTGTTAGAAGAATAAATAGGGTTGACATTATTGGTGATTAAAACACCAACTTGCCCTCCGTTCATCCATCCAAGGAATTCCTGATATTTTGTATGATCATATTCTTTCAGAAGGTTGGCTTTTCCTGTGAAAGCTACGGATCCTAATTTTTGATTGATTAAATGTGCTAAGACATAAGCTGCTTTGGAACCGTCAGCCAAAACAACAGCTTTACTTCCTTTAGCCTGAAGTTCTTTTACGATAGAAGAAGCTGTTTTATCTGCAGTTCCACCATTTAAACCTTTATAAACCTCAACTAAAGTTTTGAAAACAGTACTTGGTTTTTGTTTAAATCTTGTATCTGCATTTGCTCCCGTAAGACTCATATTGGATTCCACCTGAATATGTCTAAGCATATTTGCACCAGGTTTTCTCGCTGCAGCGTAAGATACTTCTAAGCTCTGAGCATTGTAGTCGGCAAGGAAATCTGCTTGGAAAGAAACTACAAGTTCTGTTCCTGCTAAATCATAAACGGGTAATGCTCTCTGTCCGAAAACCTCCTGAGCAGCGTCAAGTGCAGCAGCATGGGGATAGGCATCGTATGTTACAAGCTCTGCAGTAGGATATTTAGCTTTGAAATCTGCAAAAAGCTTCTTGAACGTCGGGCTTGGAAAAGAGTGTGATAATACAACGATTTTCTTTCCGCCAGTGTTTGCTTCAGAAAGCCCTTTCAGAACATAGCTGTCTACGTTGTCAAATGTTTCGTCTTTACCGTCAAGCTTTGGCTGTTTTACTTTATCATTATCATATAGAGAAAGAACGCTTGCCTGTGCTCTCGCATTGGTAGTTCCTAAATGTCCTGCAGCAGGATTAGGATCAATTCTGATTGGTCTTCCTTCTCTTGTTTTTACTAAAACACTTGCAAAATCGTATCCATCAAAATAAGTTGAAGCAAAGAAATTCGGAAGACCCGGTGTAAGATCGTGAGGTTTTACAACATACGGAATCGTTTTGATTACCGGAGCTTCGCAGGCAGCCAAAGTAACTGCTGCTGTAGAGAATCCTAAAAGTTTTAGGAAATCCCTTCTCGAAGTGCTCGCAGAGCTGGTTTTTTCATCTCCCAAAAAATCTTCAACCGGAATTTCATTTTGAAACTCTTTCTGAGCCAACTTGTTGTTCAGAGTCGGATCTTTAAGTTCGTGAATACTTCTGAATTGTATTTTGTTTGAAGCCATTTATACTTCTATTTTTCGTTATTAATTAATAGTGACATTTACCACACTCAAGTCCTCCAATAGCATCTACGGTAATTTTACCTTCAGATTTAGGATATTGTTTTTTCAACTTGTCGTGAAGACCTTTGAAATATGCTTGGTTATAACCGTTCGTCATATCAACTTCTGTGGTTCTGTGACATTCGATACACCATCCCATTGTGAAGTTATTTGCCATCTGAACGACGTTCATCGTATCAATTTGACCGTGGCAAGCTTTACACACCACATCAATCTGATTGGTAGGATTTTTCTTATTAAATGAGCTGATGATCGTTTTTTCACCAGCAACAACGTGCTGAGAGTGATTGAAGTAAACAAAATCAGGCATGTTGTGGATTCTTACCCATTCAATTGGTTTTGTTTTTCCGGTGTATTGCTGTTTGTCAGGATCCCAGCCTGCAGCAGCATATATTTTCTGAATTTCTCCGGTGTAGAATTCTTTTGTTTTTCCAGGTTCTACATAGTTGCCTTTGTATTCGGAGATCATTCTGTGGCAGTTCATACAAACATTTACAGAAGGGATTTCAGAGACTTTTCCATATTTTGCGCTGGAGTGGCAAAGCTGACAATCAATTTTGTTTTCGCCGGCGTGAATTTTATGGGAGAAATAGATTGGCTGTTCAGGTTTATACCCTTTGTAAACACCGATCCACATAATCCAGTTCCAGATTCCGTAAGCGGCAAAAATTGCGAGAAGTGTAAGAAGCCCTTTTCCTACATAATGGTATTTTTTGTACAAATCAGCAAAAGTGAGTGCTCTTGTGGA
>DAMDNI010000145.1:2224-7764 GCA_032083825.1 Bergeyella sp.
TGAAGTTTTACCAATTGTCTTAATTTAAGAAGAAGCCAGATCAATAACAGTCCAATAGCAACCATTGATATAAGGATTGCTTTAGAATTATTGCTTTGTTCCTGCGCTTTTTGCAGAGCTTCTATTGAAGCCTGATCGTTGGCAGCATCTGTTTTGGCGTCAGCAGCTGGTTCAGCCGGAGGATTTGTAGTGTAAGCTAAAATATCGTCAATGTCTGTATCCGAAAGGCTCGGAAAAGCAGTCATTTCAGTTTTATTGAATTTTTCAAAAACCTCGTTTGCGTATTTATCGCCGGATGCTCTCAAAGATTTGTTGTCTTTGATCCATTTGTGAAGCCAATCTGTTTCCAGATTCTGTTCTGTTTTTAAGCGGTCAACAACGCCGCCTAATGCAGGGCCGACAACTTGCTTATCCAAAGCGTGACAAGCTGTACAGTTTGCTTTAAACAGTTCTTGTCCTTTTGCAGGATCACCTTGTGCATATACTGAAGTGCTGGTTGACAGCAATATACCTATTGCAATCAGTCCTTTTTTGTAATGCTTTCTCCAACTAATCATTTATATAATCTTGGGTTAGTAAAATTTTTAGCGTACATTCAATCCCGCAAAAATAAAAATTTTAACACAATTTTGGCTGACAAAGATAAGACGTAATTGCCTTTTTATATAATTTGTAACAATTCTAAATAACTCGGTTTGGAATAATTTTTATTTATCCTATTTTTGCATAAAAATATTCTTAATGAAAAATTGGATTAAAATTTCCTTCATATTCTCTTTTGTGTTTTTTTTACAATCTAAGGCTCAGGTTGTTGTGAAAAACGACACGATTTCCGGAACTCCTTTGGTTATTTCTATGGACAAAAGAATCAATGATGTTCTGGAAAATGCAGAAAATAACTGCGTAAGGGTTTCTGACAAAACTTTTGACAATAATGAAAGCACGTCAAAAACAAAGATCAATGTTCCTGAAAAATCAATGTCAAATGCTGAAATCTGTAAAAAAAACCCGAGAATTATGGGATATAAAATACAGCTTGCAGTAGTGAAAAGCAATGAAGAGGCTAAAGAGGTAGGACTTTATTTCAGAAGAAGGTTTCCTAATATGAAGGTTGAGATTGATGCATCTCTTCGCCCGAATTACAAGGTGATGGCAGGAAGCTATTTCACTAAAGAAGGTGCGAATGCTGATCTTAAGAAAATAAAAGAATATTTCAAATCTGCAATTTCTGTTCAGTACAGGATTTTTTGTGTGGAAGCGAAATGAAATTCGATATAAGAATAAAAAAGCGGCCTCAACTGAGGCCGCTTTTTTATTTAATTTTTCACTAATAGGCGGAAGCCTTCTCCGTGAACGTTGATGATTTCCAAACCTTCATCGTCTTTCAGGAGCTTACGAAGTTTTGCAATGTAAACGTCCATACTTCTTGCGGTGAAGTAATTCTCTTTTTTCCAGATTTTTCTAAGAGCAAGATCTCTCGGCATAAAATCATTTCTGTGCAGGCAAAGGAGTTTTAAAAGTTCATTTTCTTTTGGCGAAAGTTTGTATTCTTTGTCACCAACTCTCAATTGTCTCAACATTGAGTCGAAGAAAATATTGCTGATTTTGAACTGTTCCTGTTCTTCATCTTCCAGTGATGCGCTTCTTTGTAAGATTGCTTTGATTTTATATAGCAAAAGTTCTGTGTCAAAAGGCTTTGTGATGTAGTCATCTGCGCCAAGCTGGTAGCCTTTCAGGATGTCTTCGCGCATATTTCTTGCGGTAAGGAAAATGATTGGTGTGTTTTTGTCAATTTTCTTGACATCTTCTGCTAAAGAGAACCCGTCTTTTTTCGGCATCATCACATCAAAAATGCAGATGTCAAAATCTTTTTCGGTAAATTCTTTTAATCCCTGTTCTCCGTCGGCTGCCAAGGTAACCTCGAAGTTATTGATCGTCAAATAATCTTTCAGCACTGCGCCGAAACTCTGATCGTCTTCTACAAGTAAGATTCTGTTGCTCATATCTTTTGTAATTAAATTAAAATTAATAAATGAATATTTAAAATGATATTCAGTTTCTGATTTGATTAATATTTTGTTATTGGTGTATAATCATTAAGCCATTGGCAGTTTTATTGTAAACGTGGATCCTTTTTCTTTTTGAGATTCTACAAATATTTGTCCTTTATGAAGTTCTACAATTTTTTTAACATAAGAAAGTCCTAATCCCTGTCCTTTTACGTTGTGTATATTCCCGGTTTCTTCGCGGAAGAATTTTTCGAAAATTTTTACTTTGTTATGGGTTTCCATTCCCATTCCTTTGTCGGAAATCTCGATAACGTACCAATGTCCCTCATTTTTGGTTTTTATTTTGATTTCGGGAGCTTCGGGAGAATATTTGTTGGCATTGTCCAAAAGATTAATCAGCATATTCGAGAAATGGAATTCATCAATCTTGAAATTGTATCTCTTCGCGGTGAATTCCTGTGTAAGCGTTCCGTTTCTCTGGGAAACAATAAGCCCGAAAGACTCCGAAATTTCTTTGATTAAATTCCGCACATTGGTTTCTTTTAAGAATAATTTTACCTCATTCCTTTCCAGTTTGCTCATATTCAGGACGTTCTCTACCTGTTTTTTCATTCTCAGGTTTTCCTGCTTGATGAGATTGGAGTAGTATTTTACTTTTTCGGGATTGGTGGCTATTTTGTCATTGGCCAGAGAGTCTGTTGCTACAGAAATTGTTGCCAACGGCGTTTTAAATTCATGTGACATGTTGTTGATAAAATCCGTTTTCACTTCTGAAATTTTCTTTTGTCTCATCATATAATTGATGGAGATGATATAAATTCCGAGAATTGTAAGAAGTGACATGAATGTTCCCAATAACATCGGAAGATTGTTCTTGGCAAGAGAATATTCCTTTCTCGGGAAAACAAGCGAAAGGGTATATATCGTCCGGTCTTTGCTGTCGGTAAAAAGCGGGTAAGAATAATTGCTCAAGTCTTTTTGCTCTTTGAAGATTGCATTGGTTACCGAAGTTGAGGTGTTATTTTTATCAATGACGCTGTAGCCGAATTTTGCTGTTATTCCTTTCATTTTGAGTTCTTTGGAGACTACAGAGTCAAGCGTTTTGTTGTCAACCCTTTTGTTGATGGGCAGATTGGTGGCGATGATTTTTACAAATTCTTTAAGGGAGTATTCTCCGCTTTCAATAGATTGATTGAGATCTGCAGTGAGAAGCTCAGGCGTTTTTTCATCTTTTTTAATGCGGATCAAGGCTTCATCCGTATATACTTTTGTAAGGTTTAGGCTGTCTCCTCTTCCGGAAATCGGGATCTGCTGTTTTTCAATAATGTTTTTGGAATAAGTGATGGATCTTCTGCTTGCGGAATCTTCTACCTGCTGAATCGTTGTAAGTGTAGGCTGATCTTTGTTTGCGATGATGCTTTTTCCAAAATTTTTATAATCTTTATTCAGGTATTTTTCACCTTCAATGTCCACAATTTTCTTGGTTGCTATTTCTAAAGCGGAATATACTTTGTTGGAAAACTCCTGTTCTAAGGCAGAATAATATCCTTTAAGCCAGTAAAACTGCAATGTCACAAAGACGATAAGCGAAATCGTCATGAAAACCGAGATAATAGGGATGAATTTGTTATTCATTAATGATTTTTATTTTTGAAGTGTTAAAATTACTCTTTTTAACAGATTAGAGATAAAAAAAATATTTTAATTTTAATAAAATTTTCTTAAAAACGTTTTTTTTAACATTTTATTGTGAATATCAAATTATTTGCCATAAAAGATGTTAAGGAAACAAAATGTTGAGTAAGTTTGTAAAAACCAAAGTTATGAATACCGAAATTGTTTTTAATTTAGATCAGAAAGAAGCCTCCGTTTTCGTCATGAAAATATATGAGAGTAATGTTTCCGAAGTTTGGGATCATTTTACAAAACCTGAGCTGTTAGATTTGTGGTGGGCTCCGAAGCCATGGAAATGCGAAACTCAAAAATATGATTTCCAGCCTGGCGGAAAATGGCATTATGCAATGGTTGGGCCTGATGGCGAACGCGAATATGCAAATGCAGAGTTCACAGAAATTAATCCTCATCGAAGCATTTCCTGGAAAGATTATTTTTCTGATGCCAATGAAAACCCGAATACAGATTTGCCCAGCGTAAGTTGGCTCATTGGTTTTACGGGTGTGGAAGAAGGTACAAAATTAACTGTAAATCTCCACTTTGCAAATGCTGAAGAAATGAATCAGCTGGTTGAAATGGGATTTGAAGAAGGTTTCAAAATGGGACTGAACCAGCTTGAAGATTTATTAAAGAACTAAAATTTGCAGATTGCAGATTTTTCTCCAACGGAAAAATCCGCAATCTGGAATTACAACAACTCTTCATCCATAAAATACTGGATAATGGCTTTTTTCATCAAAAGCTGCTGCTCATTTGGTTTCAGCTCCGGAAGCTCTTCAAGCTGTTCAAAGTGAGGATAGCCATCATCGTCATAATGCGAAAATTTATAATATCCGAATGGTTCCAAAAGCCTGCATACTGCGATATGAATAAGATTCAGCTTGTCGTCTTTAGTATATTTCTGCTTTCCGCTTCCTAATTCCTGAACGCCAATCAGAAAAAGTATGGTTTCTACAGGAACATTTTTTTCTGTATTAAAGTTTTCCTCAAAAAATACTTCAACCTTCTTCCAAAGTTCTGCTTCGGTTGCTTTCTCCATCTCTTAAGAATTGATTTTGTTTTCAAGCTTTAGTAAAAAGCCGTATTCCAGAGCGTCTTCTTTTAGGCTTTCAAATCTTCCGCTTGCACCGCCATGTCCTGAAGTCATATCTGTTTTGAAAATCAGAATATTGTCATCTGTTTTTAGCTCACGGAGTTTTGCCGTCCATTTTGCGGGTTCCCAATATTGCACCTGAGAATCATGTAACCCTGTGGTGATCAAAATGTTGGGATATTTTTTACACTCAACATTATCATATGGAGAATAAGATTTCATATAATCATAATATTCTTTGTCATTAGGGTTTCCCCATTCATCGTATTCTCCCGTAGTTAGAGGAATTGTCTCATCCAGCATGGTTGTCACAACATCAACAAAAGGTACCTGCGCAACAATTCCGTTAAATATTTCCGGATCATAATTAATAATTGCACCCATCAAAAGTCCTCCTGCGCTTCCGCCCATGGCATAAAGATGTTGAGAGGAAGTATAATTTTCTTTAATTAAATGTTTAGCAGCATCAATAAAATCAAAAAAAGTATTTTTCTTTTGAAGCATTTTTCCGTCTTCATACCATTCTCTTCCTAAATATTCTCCACCGCGAATATGGGCAATTGCATAAATAAAGCCCCTGTCAAGAATAGAAAGCCTTACGTTGGAAAAGCTCGCATCAACGGTATGTCCGTAACTTCCATAGCCGTAAAGCAGCAAAGGTGTTTCTGATGATTTTGGTGTGTCTTTATGATAAACCAAAGAAATCGGAATCATGGTTTCTCCATCTCTTGAAGCTGCCCAGATCCTTTCGGAAATATAATTTT